>CAITUB010000105.1 GCA_903895515.1 uncultured Acidimicrobium sp.
CGCGCGCCAACGCGCAGATGTTGCTGGTATTTCAGTTTGATCAATAGCGATTGACCCCGTGTACGGAACGAGCCCTGCTGCCGCACGCAATACCGACGACTTGCCTGCACCGTTTGGCCCAATGAGGCACAACCATTCACCAGAATGCAACAGGTCATTAAAACTCTGCACTGCTTCAGTGCCGTTGTACGACACACGAACATCACAGAAACCGAGCGCGGTCATTTTGATGTATTCCTCGTGCGCAGGAGGAACAAGAAGAATGGTGCACCAAAGAATGCAGTGACGACACCAATTGGGGTTTCAGCAGGGTTCGCCAGCACTCTGCTTGGAATATCGGCGAATACGAGAAACGCAGCACCGAGCAACACACTGAGCGGAAGCACCTTGCGATAACTAGCGCCTGCAATCAAGCGAACGGCGTGAGGAACGATGATGCCAACGAACCCGATGAGACCACTGACAGCGACAACGGCAGACGTGCCGAGTGTTGCTGCAAGTACGACGATTAGGCGCACGCGGCGCACATTCGTTCCTAACGCGCTCGCTTCGTCGTCGCCAACGCGAAGTACATCGAGTAATCGACGATGCATCAGCAATACGCCCGTGCTCAGCACAACGTACGGAAGGATCAAGCGCACATCTCCCCACGTTGCACTAGACAAGCGACCGAGAATCCAGGAATACACCTGGCGCACCACATCGGTATTGCGCTGCAAAATAAATGCCTGAATCGATGTGGCTAGCGACGTGACCGCAACGCCAGCCAAAATGAGCGTGGTACTCGACTGCGTTGTTCCAAACGCCGTGCCCACCACATACGTAACCAACACGGCCACCAATGCGCCAATGAATGCCGCCAGTGGAAGTGGGTCAATAATCCAGTGCTCCGTGGCCCCCCGTTGAAACGCAAACACCAATGTGGCACCCAGTCCTGCACCAGCGGCCACGCCTAATAAATACGGATCAACAAGGGGGTTTCGGAAAACACCCTGATAGCTCGCTCCCGAAACCGAAAGCATTGAACCAACAATGGCCGCAAGCACAACTCGAGGAGTGCGAATGAGCCAAACAATATTCCAGTCCGCTTTCGATACACCGCTATTTACATGAATAAACGGCAATCGATTAGCGAACTCAAGTGGAATTCTCCACCACGTTGGGCCAGCCGGCCCAATCATCGTTCCCACGATCATCGCAACAAACAGCAACGCTCCTGCAAGCGCAAACCAAGTGCGATTACGGTTCACGAATTAGCGGTTACTACTGCATCACGAATTGACGTGATGAGATCGAGCACTCGTGGTCCCCAACGCGACGAAATGTCATCGTCAAGCTCAACTACTCGGTTTGCAGTCACGGCCTTCAAACCACTCCAACCATCGCGCGCAGCAACGGTTGTCGCATCTTGCGCACAGCACTTTGTGTCAGCAAGGAAAATGAAGTCTGGGTCAGACGAAACAATGACCTCAGCTGAAAGCTGTGGGTAGTCGTTTCCTGCTTCAACGTTGTCAGCAATATTGCGCATGCCGAACAAGTTGAAAATTTGACCG
>CAITUB010000106.1 GCA_903895515.1 uncultured Acidimicrobium sp.
GACAAAGCAGAAATTCTTCGCGGCATGGGAGTTGAAGCAATCATCGACCGTCGTGCCGGTAACTATCAGTTCTGGAAAGACGAAACCACGCACGATGAAAAAGAATGGAAGCGTTTCGGTGGAGACATTCGCGCACTCGTAGGCGAAGATCCAGACATTGTGTTCGAACATCCAGGTCGTTCAACTTTCGCAGCGTCAATGTATGTAGCGAAGAAGGGCGGCACCATTGCAACGTGTGCGGCGACCAGCGGCTACATGATGGAATTCGACAACCGTTACTTCTGGATGCGCTTGAAGAAACTCGTTGGTTCACATTTTGCTAACTATCGCGAAGCATGGGAAGCCAACCGCCTTATTCAAAAAGGCATGATTCACCCAGTGCTTTCGCAAGTATTCGACCTGAACCAAACTGGCGATGCCGCTTACCAAGTGCACAAAAACATGCACGAAGGAAAAATTGGCGTGCTGTGCATGGCGCCACGTGAAGGCATGGGCATTAACAACCCAGAGTTCCGTGAAAAGGTTGGCGAAAAGAACCTTCGTCATTTCCGCAGAAGTTAAGGACCAATCATGTTGCTTACCGAAATTGATCACATTGCCATTGCGGTAAAAGACCTCGAAGCCGCAATCGCCTATTACCAAAACGCCTTCGGCGCAACGGTTGACCACCGCGAAGTAGTGGAGTCGGATGGCGTTGAAGAAGCTTTGCTGAAAGTTGCAGAAAGTTATATTCAGTTGCTCACTCCAACCAGGCCAGACTCACCAGTTGCGAAAGCAATTGAAAAGCGCGGCGAAGGCTTGCACCACATTGGGTACCGCGTAAACAAGTGTGCCGAAGCACTTGCAGCAATGATCGCCGCAGGGGCAACAGCAATTGACAAAGCCCCTCGCCCAGGCAGCCGCGGTACCACTGTTGCATTCATGCACCCGAAGGGCAGTTTCGGAACACTGATCGAATTGGTGCAGGAGTAACCCATCAATTCGTTTGCGTTAGCAATTGCAGCAATCATTGGTTTCATCATCGGCACACGCCGAGCAAAGCGCGCACAACGCACCATTAATGAACTTGGTTCACTGAACAAACTTCCTGTATTTGCAGTTGGAATACTTGCAGCAGCAATCGCTGCACAACTGCTACACCAGTTCAACTTTTCGTGGGAACTTTTTGCCTACGGGCTCATGTGTGCAATGTGCGTGGAGCAGACACTCATTGACGTCACAACACATCGCCTTACCCGCAGTGTCACCATGCGCGCAGCATTCATCGGCGGACCACTGCTTTCACTCTCGGCAATTGCCAACAACCATCCTGGAAAGATTGGTGTCATGGCTTTGTCATTCACAGCAACACTGCTCACGTTCATGGCGCTATCACTTGCATCTAAGCGCGGCATCGGCGCAGGCGATGTTCGCCTTGCCGCAGTACTCGCCATGTTCCTCGGCTACTTAGGTGCACAGTACGTATTCCAAGGCCTGGCACTCGGTTTCATGCTCGGCGGGGTAGTTGCGCTACTCCTATTAATAAGTCGCAAAGCCACCCGCAACACCCGCATCGCATTTGGACCATATATATGTATCGGCGCCATGGCTGTGGTGTTGTTCGGCGTGTAGGTTCGCACCATGCATGTGCATTTAGTAGACGGAACGTATGAGCTGTACCGCCAGCACTACGGCCAAGCCTCAAAACATTCACAGCCACCACCATTTGCCGGCACCATTGGTGTGCTCACCTCCACCATTCAGTTGCTGCAAGATGGCGCAACCCACATTGGTGTTGCTACCGACCACGTCATTGAAAGTTTTCGCAACGATTTATACAGCGGATATAAAACCAGCGAAGGCATGGAACCAGTGCTGCTGGAACAAATTCCCATTTTGGAAGATGCCCTTCGCGCACTGGGCGTCACCGTGTGGGCAATGGAAAAGTACGAAGCCGACGACGCCCTTGCATCGGCTGTGCGCGTGGCTTGTGAAGACCACACGGTGCACAAAGTATTCGTGCTTACACCCGACAAAGA
>CAITUB010000107.1 GCA_903895515.1 uncultured Acidimicrobium sp.
AAACAACGAAAAGCGAATTGACGAATACTCGGTGTTGAATCCACCAACAAGTTCTTGCTCTGCTTCCACCAAGTCGAATGGCGGACGATTGAGCTCTGCTGTTGCGGCAATGAAGAAAATAATGAACGGCACGACACCAGTGGCGATCACATTCCAATTGCCAATTGACGACTGTGCGATGACAATGCCACTCGTTGACAAGGTCCTTGACACCAAGATGACTGCGGCGAGTGAAAGCCCAAGTGCTGCTTCGTAACTGACCATTTGTGCAGATGCGCGAACGGAGCCGAGCAATGGATACTTCGAGCCACTAGACCAGCCAGCGAGCATGATTCCGTAAACCGCGATTGCTGAAATAGCCAGAGTGAACAACACACCAATTGAAGGATCTGCCAACTGCACTCGTGTGGTCTGGCCAAACCAGGTAACTAATCCACCCTTGTCACCACGGAAATCGCCACCAAGCGGAATGATTGAAAAAGAAAGAAACGCAGGTACGAACGAAAGAAACGGCGCGATCTTGAAGACGAATGGATCGGCACGATCTGGCACCAAGTCTTCTTTGAAGAACAACTTGATTCCGTCAGCAAGGGTTTGTAGCAGGCCAAATGGGCCTGCTTTGTTTGGCCCAACTCGGTTGCCCATTCCGGCAACTACTTTGCGCTCAAACCACACCATGAGCATGGTGGCAACAAGACCGGTAACAAAGACCACCAATACCTTCAGTACAACAATGAGCAACGGCGCCCACAGCAGGTCGCCTTTCAGAACTGGGTCAATGGCGAGCAACGAGATCACGCGAGTTTCTCAATTCGCACATCAACAATGTCGGCATGCACGCCAAATATCTCGCGGCCATCGTTGCCAGGTTGGTTGAATGGCAACCAGGCTGTTCCGCGCAACACATCTTCAGATGTGGTTACTGGCAACACCACGGTTGACTTCGCGGAAATCACTTGCACATTTGCACCAAGCTCAACGCCAATTCGTGCGAGGTCAAGAGGGTGCACAACAACGGTTGCTCCTGTCGCCAGTTGCGCAAGCGATGGGCTCTTTGCAGTACCCACAGCAGCGTCGTACAACTTGCGGAACGACACAATGCGATAGTCATAGGAATTGCGATCCGACACGGCCAAAGTGGTGCGGCTCAGCGTTAATGGAGTTGGATGATTCATCAACACTCCGTCATGACGCAATGCCTTGGTGTTTGCTGCTGGAGCAAACTGAGCAACGGTCTTGACCAACTTCGCAGTTACTTCCTCAACCGAATTAACTCCAAGGTCTTTACCTAAAGCAATTGCAAGTTCTGCAGCAATCATCCAGTCAGGACGCGATGTTCCTGCAGGCGTAATTTTTTGAGCAACATTGCTCATGCGGCCTTCAAGGTTTGTGGTCGTGCCATTCTTTTCGCCAAATGCAGCTGCAGGAAGCACAACATCTGCTTGCGAAGTTGAAGGCGTCATAAACGTGTCGACTGAAATGATGTTGCGCGCGCCAGCAAGACCACGACGCGCAAGGTCTGCATCTGGAACGTCGCTCAATGGGTCTGCACCAAGCAGCACCAGCGTGTCAATTTTTCCGGCGGCGGCAAGTGCCAAAATTTCTGCAGTATCTGCTGCACCATGTTGAGGAGTAAGGCCGGCCGTAATTGCACCGCGAACGTTGCCTCTGCGCAATACAGGAAGAACCTTGGCCTGTGGGGCAACGTGCAAAATTTCGGCAAGTGCGAGCACAGTTGACTCTGCACTTTCTGCCAGGTTCATGCGACCAACAATCACCGAAACTGATCCACTGGCAATCTGCTTCAGGATGACCGGGTCAAGGCCCGCACTAATGGTTGAGGCAATTTTACCCGGCTCAACCAACACGGTCTTCCACGCACTTGGCGTAAGGCCTGTTGGGCGCGAAGTAATTTCGACCACTTTTGACTTACGTTTTTGAGCAACGTCACGAACACGCAGGTACAGAACTGGAAGTTCTTCCTTCAAGTCTGGTGACAGCAAGATGATGGTGTTTGCAGTAACCGCTTCGTCAATCGACGCCTGTGGCAAAGCAAACACTTCTGCTGGCAGGCCGTCGGCAAGCTGAGCATCGCGTTGATTCACACCCATTGCATCAGCAAGTTGTGCCCAAGCAAATGCATCTTCATTTGTTCCGCGTGCTCCACCAATAATGGCTACCGATTCAGGAGATACAGCAAGTGCTGTACGCAACATGCGCGCAGCGGCATCGAGCGCACCAGACCACGTGGTTGCAACATGGTTGCCCTGTGCGTCTTTCACGAACGGAGTGGTTAACCGCTCATCGGAATTCACCGATTCGAAATTGAAACGACCGCGGTCGCACAACCAGCCCCAGTTCACTGGGTCAATGTCAACTCCCTGATAGCGAACCAACTCATCGCGGCTGCTTTGCACCACGGTGCGACAACCAACTGAGCATGTAGTGCATGTGCTTTCGGTTTGGTCCAAGTCCCACGGACGAGCCTTGAAGCGATACGGCTTTGCAGTCAACGCACCAACTGGGCAAATCTGCACGGTGTTGCCCGAGAAGTAGCTACTAAATGGTTCGTCCGGAAATGTCATTACCTGCGTGTTATTGCCGCGGCTGGTAAACGAAATTAGTGCGTCGCCTGCAACTTCATCGGCAAATCGCGTGCAACGATCACACAAGATGCAACGCTCACGATCCAAAAATACGTTGTCACTAATTGGAATTGGCTTTTCGTAGTGACGCTTCTCTTCTACATAGCGACTTTCACCTGGGCCATGGCTAAACGCTTGGTCTTGCAACGGGCACTCGCCGCCCTTGTCGCATACCGGACAGTCGAGTGGATGGTTTGCAAGCAACAATTCGAGAACGCCTTCTTGCGCTTTCTTCACTTGCTCGGTTTCGGTACGAACTACTTGCCCTTCAGCAACAGGCGTCATGCACGACACCACCATCATTGGGCCACGTGGTCCTTCAACTTCTACCAAGCACTGCCGACACATGCCTGCTGGTGCCATGCGCGGGTGATAACAAAAACGTGGAATGAAATCGTTTGACTTGTCGGCAGCAGCAATGATCAAGTCACCCTTGCGAGCTGAAACAACTTTGCCGTTAATGGTGAGGCTGACCGCGTTTGGGTCAACCGGTGTTGTGTTCGCTGGATCGACTGTGGTCATGATGCGGCTCCAACGGCAGTAACAGGAATGGTGATTCGCTTGGTTACGCGAGCCTCGAATTCACTTCTAAACAAGGTGAGCGCAGAGTGAATTGGTGCATATGCCGATGGACCAACAAAACAAATAGTGGTCATCTTGTATGGGAATGGAACCGCAGAAAGACCGAGTGCTTCATTTGATGCGTGCGGGAAATCGCCCGGACATATGCTGGTTCCCACTTCAATGAGTTGCTGCAAATCTGCGTCAGTTCCGGTGCCATTCACTACACGAGTAAGAATTCGCTCTAACCACGTTCCGCCTTCGCGACATGGCGTGCACTTACCGCACGATTCGTGAGCATAAAAGTGTGTGAGCGTCAGTGCTGCAGCAGGAATGTCGGTGGTCTCATCCATCACCATGATTGCGCCTGAACCAAGCATCGAACCGGCTGGCCCAACTTGGCTTGCTTCGAATGGAAGATCTAGTTGATCTGGCGTAAACCATGGAGCAGAACCGCCGCCCGGAACAAATGCCTTCAACTTGTTTCCGTTGCGAATACCGCCACAGAACTCTTCGCCAAATATTAAGTCGCGGAATGTGGTGGTGCCGTTAATAATTTCGTACACACCCGGGCGCTTCACGTGTCCTGACACTGCAACCATGCGCGTTCCCGGCGAAGTCTTAGTGCCAATAGCGGTGTAAGCCTCGACGCCGTTGCGAATAAGCCATGGCAAGTTAGCCAACGTTTCTACGTTGTTCACAATGGTTGGCTGACCGTACAAACCATTTGCTGCTGGAAAGAACGGCGGCTTCAAACGTGGCATTCCGCGATTGCCTTCAAGGCTTTCAATCAATGCAGTTTCTTCACCAACGACATACGCGCCTGCTCCCCAGTGCAACACGATGTCAACAGAGAACTTTGAACCAAGAATGTTTTTGCCTACATAACCAGCTGCGTACGCCTCGTTCAATGCTGTGGCAACTCGTTCTTGCGCAAGCGCCATTTCACCACGGATGTACAAAAAGCACTGCGACAAACCTGCTGCGTAACACGCAATGAGGCAACCTTCAATCAACTGGTGCGGGTCGCGCTCCATGAGCAAGCGGTCCTTGTAGGTGCCCGGTTCGCTCTCGTCACCGTTCACTACTAAATATCGTGGCCACACTTGCTGAGGGGTAAGACCCCACTTGGTTCCTGCAGGGAAACCTGCACCACCGCGACCAAGCACGGTCGCGCCTTTCACTTCTTCGTGAATGTCTGCTGCGGGCTTCGACAATGCTTTGCGAAGTGCCGCATAACCATCGGTTGCCAAGTAGCGCTCAATGGTGAACGAATCGGTGTATTCGAAACGTGAAGTGACCACTTTCGGGCGATCGCCTGCAACAAATCCTGGTGCGTGCGGGTACGAACTCATAATGCAGGCTTCCCGTCTAGCCATGCAGGGCCTTCAGTTACATCTTCTGGAGCTACTGCACCCACACCCTTGTCGGCCGGAATGCGTTGACGAACTTTTGCGAGCACACCGTGTGCAGGAATTTCGTCGGCAAGTTTTCCTGCACGCAGGTCGTCCACCAAGTTGTCGAAATCGGTTGGCGTGACATGGAATCGGTAGCGGTAGTTCACCTGCAACGTTGGTGCTTCGGTGCATGCCGCTTGGCATTCGGCGTGAGCAAGCGTGAACATGCCATCGGCAGTTGTTCCGCCTGCCTTCACACCAAGCTTGTGCTCGGCATGATGCATGAGTTCGCCAGCACCCATCAGGGCACACGACATGGTGCCGCACATGTTGATGAGGTACTTGCCAACTGGCTCAAAGCGGAACATTTCGTAGAAGGTTGCGGTTCCATACACCTCAGCCGAAGTAACGCCAACGAGTTCACCAAGATGCACCATCGCCTCGCGGGTGATGTATCCGTTTTGTTCTTGCGACAAATGCAGCAGCGGAACGAGCGCAGACTTTGGTCGTGGATAACGACCAATAATTTCTTTAGCAATAACAACGTTTGCGTCGGTCAATCGGCTCATCGGTCCACCTCGCCAAGTACTGGGTCTACAGAAGAAATTACGGCGACAGCATCGGCAACCAAACCGCCGCGCATCATGTGTGGAAGAGCCTGCACGTTTACGAATGACGGCGCGCGAACATGCATGCGATACGGAGTTGGTGACCCATCGCTAGCGATGTAGCAACCAACTTCGCCTCGTGGGCTTTCGATAGCTACATACACTTCGCCTTCTGGAACTTTGAAACCTTCCGTGAAGATCTTGAAGTGGTGAATGAGTGCTTCCATTGATTCGTCAATGCGAGCGCGTGGTGGTGGCGTAACTTTCTTGTCTTGAATTCGGTAGTCGCCACGTGGAACACGATCCAGAATTTGACGCACGATGCGCATTGATTCGCGAATTTCGTTCAAGCGAATTGCGTACCGATCAAAAGCATCGCCATAGCTGCCAACAATTACGTCAAATTCGAGTTCGTCGTAATGCATGTATGGCATGTCGCGACGTAAGTCCCAAGCCAAGCCAGTACTGCGCAAAATTGGGCCAGTTGCACCCAGCGCAATTGCTTCGGCTTGCGTGATGATGCCAACACCTTGCAACCGTTCGCGCCAAATTGGCTGGTTGGTCATCAATACGTCATATTCACCAAGACGGTCTGGCAACATGTCCAAAATCGACATCACATCGTCGCGCCAATCGGCTGGCAAGTCTGCTGCAACTCCGCCAGGACGAATGAAGTTGTGATTCATGCGCAG
>CAITUB010000108.1 GCA_903895515.1 uncultured Acidimicrobium sp.
GTGCCCACGATGATCAATAGCAACTAGTGAACACTGCTGCGCGAGTTCTGCGTACACAGGAAAGAAGTTGATGTCTGCATTTCCTGTCCAGCCATGCAGCAATACCACCACCGGGGCGTTTGCGTTTTCGTGTTGTGCATAACGCACAAAAAACTCACCACGTTGCGGCACTGAAACAATGCGGCCACTTGGCATCCATGGAAGTTCTGAAAATGCTTGGGAGTATGTTTTTACTGGCACGATGTGCAACGTCCAATGAGGTCGAGTCGATGGTGATCAAGTGCAAACCCCTCGCGCTTGGCAAGTTTGGTGAGCGCGCTATCTAAGTCGCGCTCGAGTGCATCGGGCACCACCACGTCGCGCACTGTTCCACATGTTGAGCACACCAAGTGATGGTGGTGTCCGGTGAGGTGTTCGGCCAATTCATATAAGCCGCCATCTTGTGACGACATCACACGTGTCACCACTCCTGCTTCTTGCAACACCGTGAGGTTTCGATACAGCGAGCTTTGGGGCAGATCATCAACTGCACTCAACAATTCGGCAATACCTACCGGTTGAGAAAACTGTGCAATTGCTCCAACGATTTCTTTTCGCTTGATGGTGTAGCGCTGGCCGCTCTGTTTCATTAACTCGTTTGCGTGTTCGTGAACATCGCTATGCGCAGAATGATCGTGTGATGCCACAGCAAAAATCTATCGGTGTTATGCGCCAACAAATTGGTGCACTCGAACACCAGATGCCAGCACTAATTCGAGCAGTGCGGCGTTTGGCAATTCGGGTTCACCGAGTACACGCGCTCCGTGCACGGTGACTGCGCCAGTTGCTACGGCATGTGCGCTCGCTGCGCTCACCACGCCAGCAAGCTGAGCAATGCGTTCGGCAATACCTGCAATTTCAACAATTCGCGAGCCTCCACGATTGCCGCGCACCTCTATGCGTACCGCGCCCATGCCACCTTCGGCGTGTGGTGGAGCAAGCATGGGTAGTCGTGCGGTAAATCGATCGCGTCGTGTTGCAGACACTCGAGCGGTAATGCGCTCGAGTTCAGGCATTGCTTTTTTCAACAACACTGGATCGGGAAGTTCTGCTCGATAACAGTCGTATGCGCCTACCGGTTCTGGGAACCAGCACAATTCGCGCCCGCTGCCAGATGGTCGACGTAGCCATTCGTCGTCGTGCCAGCCAATGGATTGGCCCGACAATGCATCATGGTGTTGACGAGCACAATCTGGGCCGCCAGTGCCATGCATGGCAACGTGTGCTTCGTCAATCGTGTCAAAGCGATCGGTCATGGAACGCAACAACAAACCAGTAACTCCTGGGCTTGAAGCAGCACCAACGATGATCACGGTCTTGTGTTCTTTGGCTTGAGCATCGAGAGCCAACAGATTCATGCAATCCGAAACATTGTCGGACAATGACACAACCGAAACACCGCGTTGAATGAGCTGTGTCGACATGTGAGCATGCGGAGATCCAAATGCAAGTACGACAACGCCGCATTCAAACAACTCTTCTCGCGTAACCGCTGCTACACGAATCTCATCCGTGGTGTGCAGGGCAGACAATCGCTGTGCACGAGCAACCACCTTGTCGCTGACCAAAATATTGGTGTGACCAAGTGTGCGTAAATGTTCAACTACTCGAACACCAGTAACGCCTGCGCCAAGAACACCAACTTTGGCGGTCAACACAACGACTACTTCTTCGTTGAGAGAGAGTTCGCTGAATCGCTCTCCGAAGGAGTCATGGGACGCCAACCGCCACGTGTGGTGGAGCTTTCGGATCGTCCTTTGAGGCGCAGAATGGCTCCGGCAGCACCCGCGATGCCAAGCACCATCAGTACGCGTCGGATGAAATTCACTGGATTACCTCCGTGGGGCTAACAAGAATCGAACTTGTGACCTCATCCTTATCAGGGATGCGCTCTAACCAACTGAGCTATAGCCCCGAATTGCTTTCGGGGGAAATGAGCCTACTGGCGCTTTCCGTCACCCTCAACCGAAGAAACGAGAACCTCTTCTTCCAGTACTGACACCCGAATTCCGCCTACAAGATCGGTAATGAGGTTAAACATCGTTGCGCCAAGCACCCACACGATGGTGAGCAATGCCACGAGTAGCAGGCCGAGCAGAACTTCATTCAGCAGCAGTGTCCATCCGTGGAACTGGAAGGACTCCCAACCAAACGACATGAGGAAACGCTCGATGTTGTCGATGGTTCCTGTTGCGGAGGCAACGCTCCACAACAACACCGATGCAATTAACACGGTGAAGTACACGACTAGGTGGAATGCGAGCCCAACCTTGAAGGCGGACCATGGATCGATTTCGCGAATAACTCTGGTAACTCGACGCACTCGCGGTGCACGTGCAGATGTTTTACTCACGGTTCCAGTGTAGGCACTGGATTCGACCAAGTATCGACAGCGTGTGCCAGCCGTTGTATGCCTTCAACATCAGCACATACTTCGAAAGCGGAATTCAGTGGAGTTGGATCACTGAAACCACACAACGTTGCATTATTCAATTGTGTTGCTTCACGAGCGGCAGTTTCACCTCCGTACACGGAGGCAAGCACACCTACTTGGCTAACAATTCGAGCACGTTCAGTATTAATCACAGCATTGCCAACTCGGCTTAACCCAGCAACCAACAACATCAGTACTGCAAGCGTGAGCGCAACAGTCAACGTTGCACTACCTCGCTCTGTGCGTGGCTGTGTATTTATGCTTCGTCGTGAGAGAGAACGAGTGCAGCAGATGCCACGACTTGTCCGTCGTCCATGCTCATGATGCGCACGCCGGTTGCCGAGCGACCTTGGCTGGAGATTTCTTTCACTGGGGTGCGAATTGTGGTGCCACCCGAAGCCACCACCACGATGTCATCATCGATGCCTGCCATAAATGCAGCCACAACGTGACCCTTTTTGCCGGTGAGTTTGATGCCAATCATGCCCATGCCACCTCGTCCCTTGCGGGTGAAGTTGCTGACTTGGGTGCGCTTGCCGTAACCCGATTCGGTGATGATGAGAATTGCTGAATCATCCTTGGCTACGTCGCACGACACCACTTCGTCGTTGGCACGCATTTTCATTCCGCGAACCCCAGCAGCCGAACGACCCATAGGTCGTACGCCTTTTTCGGAGAAGCGAATAGTTTGACCATCGCGTGTCACCATGAACACGTCGTCGCTGCCTGAAGTTTCTATAACTCGCACAAGCTCGTCCTTTGGACGCAACTTCAATGCAATAAGGCCATCGCGGCGACTTGAGTCGTACTCATTAAACGGAGTCTTCTTGACTTGTCCTTCTTTGGTTGCAAAGAACAAGAAGCGCTCACCAGGGAATTCGCGAGTGTCAATGATTGCCTGAATGGATTCGCCCTGGTTCAGTGGCAACAGGTTGACAATTGGAATGCCCTTTGCAGTGCGATCGCGTTCAGGAATGTCGAGCGCTCGCAAGCGATACACACGACCACGGTTCGAGAAGAACAAGAGATACGAATGCGATGTCGTGAAAATGACGTTATTCACGATGTCATCCGACTTCATTTTCGCACCACTCACTCCGCGGCCACCACGACCTTGCGTGCGGAACGAGTCTGCAGGAACAGCCTTGATGTACTGCGCTTGCGTCATCACGATGACGAGTTCTTTGTTGTCAACCAAGTCTTCAACACTCATTTCGCCAACGTCGGCAGCGATTTTGCACACGCGTGGGGTTGCAAATGCTTCGCGTACTGCGGTGAGTTCTTTGGAGATAACCGCACGCAACTTCGTGTCGGAGTTAAGAATTGATTCGAGTTCCTTAATGCGAGCCAGAACATCTTTTTGTTCGGTTTCAAGATCGATGCGCGACAACCTGGTGAGTTGACGCAACTGCATGTCAAGAATGTCAATGGCTTGACGCTCGGAGAATTCGTACTTTTTGCCCATCAGCGCGGCCTTTGCTGAAGCTGCATCATCGCTGGCACGAATCAACTTGATGATTTCGTCGATGACATTGAGTGCCTTCAGACGTCCTTCAAGAATGTGATTACGGTCATTTGCTTTTTGTAGACGGAACTTCGAGCGACGCGTGGTGACTTCAATTTGGTGATCGACATAACCAACAAGTGCGTCACGCAAGTTAAGTGTGCGTGGCACTCCATGCACAAGTGCAACCATGTTCACGGGGAAGCTGGTCTGCAATTGTGTGAGCTTGAACAAGTTGTTCATGACCACGTTCGAGTTTGCGTCGCGCTTCAGCGTGATGATGAGATTCGTTTGACCACCTGATGAGTTGTCGTTCACGTCGGCGATGCCATCAAGGTCGCCACCATCCACAAGTTCTTGAATACGTGAAGCAATTGCTGAACAACTTGCTTGGTAAGGAAGTTCGGTAACAACGATGAGCATTTGCCCACGCTTGCCTTCTTCAATGCTGACCTTCGCGCGCATTTTGATGCTGCCGCGACCGGTTTGATACGCGTCTTTAATTCCATCGCGACCAAGAATGAGTCCACCCGTTGGGAAGTCTGGGCCTTTCACAAACTTCATGAGGTCGCCAGTTGTGGCCTGCGGATTGTCAATGAGGTGCAACGTTGCATCGACGACTTCGCCCAAGTTGTGCGGCGGAATGCTGGTGGCCATACCTACGGCAATGCCTTGGCTGCCGTTCACCAAAAGGTTAGGGAAACGGGCCGGCAACACGATTGGTTCTTCTGCGGTGCCGTCGTATGTGGCAATGAGATCGACGGTGTCTTCGTCGATGTCGGCAAGCAACTGCATTGCCAACGGATGCAAACGTGATTCGGTGTAACGACTGGCAGCCGGACCAAAGTCTGGTGAGCCGTAGTTTCCGTGGAAGTCGATGAGTGGGTGACGCAGCGAAAACGGTTGAGCCATGCGAACGAGCGCATCGTAAATAGCACCGTCACCGTGTGGGTGATAGCGCGCCATGGTGTCGCCGGTAACGCGTGCGCACTTTACGAACGGACGATCAGGGCGGAAACCCTGCTGGTCCATGTCCCAAATGATTCGGCGGTGAACAGGCTTTAGGCCGTCACGTACGTCGGGCAAAGCGCGCGACATGATGACCGACATTGCATAATCGAGGAACGAGCGTTCCATTTCATCTTGCAATTGCACGGGTTGAACTGAGTCTGGGTTCACGAACAAATCATCTTGTTGCGCAGGCGGTTTACGAGGAGGCGTGCCCGAGGCGGTTTCTGCTGCTGCTGCAGACTTGCTGCCCGCAGACTTATCGCTACGCGGAGCAAGCTTTTTGGCTGCTGCTTTTTTTGCTGGTTTCTTACTGGCCATTACACACGTCCTTTACGCCTAAGTGCTCGCTAGAAGTCGAGGTTGCGCACGTCGCGCGCATTGGTTTGAATAAATTTCTTCCGGCTTTCGACGTCGTCGCCCATGAGCACGCTCATGATGTCTTCAGCTAATGCAGCTTCATCCACGGTGACTTGCAACAGTGTGCGCGAGTCGGCCGACATGGTGGTGCTGCGAAGTTCTTGCCAGTCCATTTCTCCAAGACCCTTCAAGCGTTGGAATTCCTTCTTGTGGTTTGGATGTTCGGCAAGGAACTTTTCTTTTGCTGCATCGTCTTTGAGATAGATCTTTTCTTTACCAATTTCGGTAGAGAACAATGGTGGTTGCGCAATATAAATGAAACCACTTTCAACCATTGGTTTCATCTGGCGATAAAAGAACGTGAGCAACAATGTACGAATGTGGCTGCCGTCCACGTCGGCGTCGGCCAAAATGACCACCTTGTGATAGCGCGCTTTTGATGCATCAAATTCGTCGTTACCAATACCGCCGCCAATTGCGGTGATGAGTGTTTGGATTTCGGTGTTCTTCAACATTTTGTCGAGTCGCGCACGCTCAACGTTCAAGATCTTTCCGCGGATTGGCAAAATTGCTTGCGTGCGTGGATCGCGTGCATCTACTGCCGTGCCGCCTGCAGAGTCACCTTCAACAATGAACAACTCTGTTTCGCTTGCATCGGTGCTGGTGCAGTCTTTCAACTTGTCCGGCATACCGGCGCCTGCAAGTGCAGTTTTACGGCGCACTGCGTTACGTGCGTTTTTTGCAGCGAGTCGAGCTTGTGCTGCTGCGATTGCTTTTTTGACAATGCGGTTCGCTTCGGTTGGGTTTTCTTGCATCCACTCTTCGAGTCGTGCGTTTGTTTCTTTCTGCACGAATGAACGGATGGATACGTTGCCCAACTTTGCTTTGGTCTGACCTTCGAACTGTGGTTCGCGAAGTTTCACCGCAACAATTGCAGTGATGCCTTCGCGAATGTCTTCGCCCAAGAGGTTGTCTTCTTTTTCTTTCAACGCATTGGAAGCACGTGCGTACTTGTTGACCACCGAGGTGAGTGCGGTCTTAAACCCTTCAACGTGCATGCCGCCTTCAACCGTGGAAATACCGTTGGCGTAGCCGTAAATACCCTCGTAATAGCCCGTATTCCATTGCAATGCGATGTCTACGGTTTGCTCGTCGTCACTGCCTTCATAATGGGCAACCTTGGTAAACAATGCTTCTCGTGAAGCATTGAGGTGTTTAACGAAGTCGACAATTCCACCTTTGTATTGATACGTGATGGTTTGAATTTTTTCGGCGCGTTCGTCTGTAAACACGACTTCTAAGTCTTTGTTCAAAAACGCCATCGTTTGCAAACGCTCGGTAACTGTGCGTGCAACAAACTCCACGCCTTCGGAAGCAAAGATGGTTGGGTCAGGCCAAAACGAAACCGTGGTTCCGGTTGTTGTCTTGTTTGGTGAAGCACCAATCTTCGACAACTTTGCTTTTGGATTTCCACCATCAATAAATTCTTGACTAAAGCGTTCACCGCCGCGATCGACAACTGCGACTAATCGCTTCGACAATGCGTTCACTACCGACACACCTACACCGTGTAGACCGCCAGAAACTTTGTACCCTTCGCCGCCAAATTTTCCGCCGGCGTGCAACACGGTGAGCACCACTTCAAGCGCACTCTTGCCTTTGTGCTGACCAGATGTGTATGGGTCGACAGGAATTCCGCGACCATTGTCGCTGACTGCACAACCTCCGTCGGCAAGCAAAGTAACCGTGATTTTGTTGCAGTATCCGGCCATTGCTTCGTCAACAGAGTTGTCCACAATTTCCCAAATGAGGTGATGCAAACCGTTGAGTCCTGTGGACCCGATGTACATACCTGGGCGCTTGCGAACTGGGTCGAGGCCTTCGAGTACTTGAATGTCTTTTGCGCCGTATGACGCTGATCCGGCGGTAGCCGATTTTTGAGCTTTGGTGGTTGCCATCACTTACCTTCTGGGAGAGCGCCGAAAAAGCGGCGAGACACACGATTGAGCAACATAAATAACACGGCTTAGTCTACCAATTACTTACTGCGCGAATTGCGTTTTACGCGCACATCAATACCAACAATGTTGCTTGATGTTGCTGTTGACAAAGTTGTGAGTAGTTGCGGTTCGAGAAAACGCATTTGTGTAGCCCATGCTGCTTCGGTTACTTCGACGAGTAACCGAGAATTTTCAAGTTTGATGGGAGCAACATGTTGCGCGACATGTTCGCCCACAAGTGTGACCCAATCGGTGAACACGCTGTTGACCACCGATGCTGGTTCGGATCCGAGTCGCGACAACAACGCATTCAGTTCGGTGGAGAGTCGGCCGAGGCTGCCCATGCTGGCATCAATTTGCCGATCCTCCTCAAGGGACTGCTCGGACGGGTTGTTGAAATTGCTCATTCTGGAAAATTGTCCTCATTTGTGCTGTCTTGAACGACCGCACCCTGTTGAATACGCACAATACGGTCGGGGTGAGCGGCCTCGGGAAGGTATCCCGCCGTGGTGATGAGTACCTGGCCCTCCGGAAAGTGACGTAATAAGGCTGCCGCCCGGCTTGGGTCTAGTTCAGACAGCACATCATCCAAAATGAGCACTGGCGCAGACCCGAACTCTTCGGTCACCATGCGGTGCACCGCCAGCCGCATGGCTAGGGCCAACGTACGTTGCTCACCCTGTGAGGCATGGGTTCTGGCTGGCAGGCCATTAATGAGCAGGTCGATGTCGTCGCGATGGGGCCCAACGGTGCTCGTGCCACGACGGACGTCGTCGAGGCGGCTGGTTTGTAGCTCGCTGGCCAAACCAATTCGCCGCCATTCGGGTTCGTACACCAAACCGATTGGTGTGGATTTTTCGGCAAGCTCTTCATAGGCCTTTGACACGCGTGGAGAAATTTGGGCAATGAGACGTGCTCGCTCGTCGCCAAGTTCGGTGCCCAGTTCTGACAACTTGGTGTCCCACACATCCAGCGTGCTGGCAATGTCAGCGCTCAGCCTGCCACCTGCTTGCTTAAGTAGCGAGTTGCGTTGGCGCAACACTTTTTCAATTTCACTACACAACACATCGAGTTTTGGTTGCAAGGCGATTAGTGCGTCGTCAATAAAGTCGCGGCGCACGCTTGGCGCAGCTTTTACTAATTCCAGATCCTCTGGTGAAAACACCGTGGTGCGCACAACTCCAAGTAAGTCTCGCGAACGAGCAAGACGTTGTTTGTTTACAAGCGAGCGGTTGCGACCGGTGCGCACCAATTCAGTTTCAATGAGTACTTCTCTGCCGTCTGCGTGCACAACGGTTGCACGCAATACTGCGCTTTCGCTTCCAGTACGAATGAGTGCATCATTTGGCACTCCGCGAAAACTTTTTAACGTTGCTAGATAACCAAGTGCTTCGACCAAATTGGTTTTGCCTTGGCCATTGTTTCCAATAACTGCAGTAACACCCGAAGTTAATTCGATTGTTGTTGCGGCGTAGTTGCGAAAGTTGGTGAGTTCAAGATGTTGAATGATCACGCTGTCGCTCGGAACGTTGTGCTTATACGGTAAGTCGTTGTGGCATCACCAAGTAGAGATAATCCTCTGCCCCAACACCACGCAACACTGCTGGTCGTTGTGGATCGGTGGTTTGAATAGTGATCTCATCACCAGTTACAGCTTCGATTCCTGCAGCAAGATATTCAGGATTAAAACCGACAGTCATTTCGGTTCCTTCGAGTGAACAATCAATTTCTTCTTCCGAGTTGCCGATGTCTTGGGTAATCACCGACAACTTCAATGATGTTGCAGTCATCTCTAAACGAACCGGTGTGGTTTCACGTGCAAAAATTCGGCAACGGCGCACGGCTTCAAGCAGTGCTTCGCGAGCAACAGTGAGGGTATTTGGATATGACGGCTGGATGAGTTGGCGATAGTTAGGGAATTCAACTTGCAACAAACTGGTTGACAGCGTTGCGTTTCCTACTGCAAACGTTGCTCGATCTTCAGCAAGACACAGTGTTACTTCGTCGCCTTGATTCAACAAGCGTTGCAGTTCGCCAAGCGCACGACTTGGAATAACTACTTTTTGTCCGTGACCCAACACGTTCGTACCTGGCAAATCGCGAACCGCTAAGCGATATGAGTCGGTTGCAACCAGGCGAAGACCCTCTGGCTCTGCAGACATCAAAACGCCAGTCAACGGCAATCGTTGCATGTCGGAACTTGCTGCACGAACAACTTGTCGAAGTGCTTCACTGAGCAATGGCGCCGACAGTGTTACTGGTGGCGCGCTTGCAAGTGTGATGTGCGGAAAATCGCTAGCAGCGAATGTTGCAACTGTGGTTTGTGCGCGCCCAGATGAAATATGTACTTCTTCGCCGGCGGATTCGAATGTGACTTTGCCCTCTGCTCCAGCACGAACAATGTCGCTCAGTAATTTTGCACTCGCTACAACAACACCGTCTGCTTGGCCGCCAACTGGAAGCACAAATTGCACGGACAAATCGTTATCGGTGCATGACAACATCAACTGGTCACCAGAGACTTCAAGTTTTACTCCCGACAACGCTGGCATGGCGTTGTTTCGTGTTGATGCAACACGGGCTGCTGCTCCTAAGGCCTCTGCCAGTACTTCGCGCTCAACTCGAAATTTCATCACCATGCTCCTTGGCCAACGTTGTTCATTGTTATTTGTGGATGTTTATATAAAGACTTAATAACGGTAATAAGGGGTGTGGATTGTGGATGAACACCATGAACACCAAATGACATATAGGAATTGAACTCACAACCCTGTGAGGGTGCAAGCACATCTTGCAATTGTGTAGTTCGGGTAACCGTGCATAACCCAGGGTTATCCACTGGTTGTTGTGCTGTTGCCCACATGGTTGTCCCCAACATGATCTACGACGTTTTAAATTTCTGAACAAGCTCGGTGACCTGGTCGTACACCTGTTTGCGCTCGCTCATCATGCGTTGAGTTTTATCAACGGCGTGGATCACTGTTGTGTGGTCTCGACCACCGAACAAGCGAGCAATAGCTGGGTAGCTGAGGTCGGTCAGTTCACGAAACACATACATGGCGGTTTGTCGTGCTTGCACCAACGGACGTTGGCGGCTCTTGCCTCGAAGCGCGTCAACCTCAAAACCAAGGTGCTCAGCAATTTCCACCAACAACTGCTCGTCAGTACGCGGCTTCACAGCCGTGCGGGTGAGTAGGTCGGTAAGCAACTGCTTAGCCAAGGTCACATCAACCTGCGTCTTGTTCAAACTGGCGTAAGCAGCAACCCGGATGAGGGCTCCCTCGAGTTCACGAATGTTGGTGGTGACGTTGCTGGCAATGAACTCCAACACCTCATGAGACACCGATGTGCGTTCCCGTTCGGCCTTGTTGCGCAGAATGGCCAGGCGGGTTTCCATGTCTGGCGGCTGAATGTCGGTGATGAGACCCCAACGGAACCGGCCACGAAGACGATCTTCCAAAGTTGGAATGGCATCTGGCATGCGGTCTGAGGAAATGACGATCTGTTTGTTTGCTCCGTGGAGCGAGTTGAACGTATGGAAGAACTCTTCTTGGAGTCCTTCTTTGCCTTCCATGAACTGAATGTCGTCAATGAGCAAGACATCCACTTCTCGGTAGCGACGCTTGAAGGCAGCAATGGTGTTGCTACGAATGCCGTCGACGTATTCGTTCAAGAATGTTTCGGTGGAGACATACCGCACTTCGTAATGGGCGTAGTTCTGGTGGACGTAATATCCGATGGCGTGGAGCAAATGGGTTTTGCCGAGTCCGGCTGAACCGTAGATAAACAATGGGTTGTACGAGCGACCAGGGGTTTCGGCAACTCGTTGAGCAGCAGCCAAGGCGAACTGGTTGGATGTGCCCTTGACGAAGGTTTCGAAGGTGTAGCGCGGGTTCAACCCCACAGCCATGCCTTTGCCGGTGCGGCTTTTCAGGGTGGTGGTATCAGTTGATTGGTGGAGCGAGGTGTTCAGCTCGGCTGGCAATTGATCTGGGGTGTTATTCGTGGACAACTGCTCGTTCACGTCTGCGGCGGTATTGGTCTGCACGTCGATGAGCAGTTGGCGATCACTTGCACCAACTTCGTCTAATGCGTCGCGCACGAGTGACATGTAGCGGGTAAGGATGCGTTCACGAACATAGGTATTCGGAACTTGCAGGCGAAGACTCATTTTGTCGTCGGCAACCGCAACGGCATCGTTGAATGTAGAAAACCAGACAGCCTCGGACACTTGGGCACGCAACACCTGAGCGGTCGCACGCCACACGTCATCATGGTTTTCGGTGCCGCGAGAGTCGACTTGTAGCTCGTTTTCCATAGTTCCTCTGTACTGATATGTGCGCTTCACTTGCGATGAAACCCAATGATGTAAAGCATTTCCGACTGGCGGAACCCGTGTCAAATGCCATCCACAGCACTATCCACAGGGTGTGGACACCCCCGCCGACACGAGGCGGGGGAAGCGAAGGTAGCAGGTTTTCCACAGGCATAAAAAACCGAGTTTTGCCTGTAGAGTTCTTGCCGTTGTAGTCCCATCGTTCAGCCCAATAGGTTGTTCGTCCAGAGTTGTCGAGACCCTCTCGGCACCGAACCGAGGAGGCGTGCGTGAAACGCACTTTCCAGCCAAATAATCGCCGTCGTGCCAAGAAGCACGGCTTTCGCCATCGTATGAAGACCCGTGCGGGCCGCGCCATTTTGAAGTCCCGTCGCGCCAAGGGCCGACACAAGCTTTCGGCTTGATCGGCCGGATACGCCAACGGGAGATCTTCTCCCGACTATCCAAAGAGGGAACATATGTTCGCTCAAACGGATTGTGGTGTCTGATGTTGACTGACTCTTCCTTGCCAATTGCCCATGTGGGCTACGCCATTGGTCGAAACGTGGGTGGGGCCGTGCTCCGCAACCGGATTCGCCGCCAACTGCGGTCGCTGCTTGAAGCCAAATCCAGCAACATGCCTGCAGGCTGGTACCTAGTGGGCGTCCAGCCAAGGGTTGCCACCATGTCATGGACCGACCTTGGTGCAACCGTTGACCAATTGCTGACGAAAGTAGCTAGTTCGTGAACATGGTTGCCTCACACCTACCCGTCACCAAGAGTGAGCAAACAACCACTCGGCTGCAACACGCCATGCTGCGAGCCATTCGCTGGTATCAGTCGTTACGCCCAGGACACCCTTCACCGTGTCGCTTTTTTCCATCGTGCTCCGAATATGGGTATGAAGCCATCGAAATTTTTGGTGCCGGACGAGGCGGATTGCTCACAGCTCGACGACTGCTTCGTTGTCGTCCATTTGGCCCTTCTGGTTTCGACCCCGTTCCACTCCCCCACGAATCAACTTCGGTATCGCCTACCGTCTGTTGCACCCACGATACGAAAGATTGCTAACCCCACATGTTTGAACTCGCCGCTCGCCTCATTGCCACGTTCTACGCCTGGACCCACAACTACGCACTCGCCATTGGTTTGGTGGCCGTTGTGGTCATGTTGCTCATTACTCCGCTCACCCTGAAGAGCACCAAAGGCATGTTGGAGATGCAACGCCTGCAGCCAGAAATGCGTCGCTTACAAGCAGAGTTCAAAGGCGATCGCCAAAAACTGAACGAAGCAATGATGAAGTTGTATCAGGAACACAAAGTCAACCCAATGGCCTCGTGTTTGCCGATTGCTGCGCAGATGCCAGTGTTCATCATTATGTTCCGTGCGTTGCACGGTTTGATTTCTCGCGCAGCAGACGGAGTGACGTTTGCACCAAAGTATTTGAACGAAGCCTCCGAGCTGTACAAATCATTGGTTGGAAAAACCAAGATGGTGTCATTCGGTATTGACTTGGCATTGAAGCCCGTTGATGCAGTGAAAGAAAATTTCGGCACTGGTCTTATCTATGTGTTTTTAGTGGCAGCACTTGCTGCGCTGTATTTTGCTCAGCAAAAGATGGTTGCATCGCGCACGGTGAGTCCAACCATGTCTGCATCACAGGCCAAATTAATGCAGTACCTGCCTGTGTTATTTGCGGTTTTTCAACTGTTCCTGCCAACAGGTTTAATCGTGTATTACATGGTGCAAGCAATCATCCGTATTGGTCAGCAGTACTACATCACGAAGCGTTTTTACGGCAACGACTCATCACTTGGTCGACAAGCACAAGAAGCAAGTTCGCGTGCGAGAGAAATGTCGAAGAATGACAAAGAGTCAACGAAGTCGAAAAAAGAAGCAACCGATCCGAATGCTCCGTTCGTGAGCAAGCGAGTAACTCCTCCTAAGGGCGGATTCTCGTCGGCGAAGCAATCAACTCCTCCGGGTAAAAACCGAAGCAACGCGATCCCGCGTAAGCCAAAAAAATCGTAAGACATCACACGTAAGGACATCGTTATGGAATGGGTAGAAACCACAGCAGAGACCATTGAGTTGGCGAAGAACTTGGCACTCGATCAGTTGGGTGTTGCAGAAGATGACGCCGAATTCGAAGTCGTTGAAGAACCGAAACAAGGACTCTTTGGACGCACTCGCGGAGAAGCACGTGTTCGCGCACGTGTTCGTCCAAACAGTGTGCGAATTAAAAACGATCGTCGCGACAAGTCGGCCAAGCGCGGACCTCGCAAAGAGGGAGATGCAAAGGGTCCACGTCGCGAGAAGTCAACCACTCCTCGTCCAAAACGCGAGGCTGCCCCACGGACTCCACGTCCAGACATGCCACCGGTAGATCCAGCCACCGTGAGTGCTGCAGCAACCACATTTCTTGAGGGAATGCTTACTGCTGCTGGCTTGACAGGTTCCGTTTCTGTTCAGCAGTCCGGTGAGGACATTGACATCAATGTCAGTGGCACCGATGTATCGGTATTTGTCGGCACAAAAGGTGCAACCCTGATGGCCGTTCAAGACCTCACCCGTGTTGTTAGCCAACGCCGATTGGGCGACCATGACACACATCTTCGGGTTGACATTGCCAACTACCGCGAAAAGCGTCGCGAAGCCCTCAGCCGTTTTGCTCTCAAAGTGGCAAACGATGTGTTGGCGAGTGGGCAACCACGTGTGCTCGAACCAATGAACTCCGCAGACCGCAAGATTGTGCATGACACGCTTGTGGACTTTGCTGGAATTGCCACCCGTTCGCAAGGCCAAGACCCACACCGCCGTGTAGTGGTTGCCATTGCAGACGATCAGCCAGAAGAGGCGTAACTAGACTGCCCGTGTGGCAGTTCCTCGTCCAGCCGAACACGATGGGTTGATCCGCATATTCAGTGCGGCTCAACGCATTGGCGCCCTTGGCTCACAACCCGTACAAGACATGATTACTCATGCCTGTGCCTTCGCCGATGCTCTCCCCCAATCGGTCCAAACCTGCGTCGATCTGGGTAGTGGAGCCGGCGTCCCTGGACTGGTGATCGCCATTGCGCGACCAGAGATTCACCTGACATTGGTTGATCGCCGATCAAAACGAACCGATGCCCTTCAACGAGCTGTCAAGGCCTTGGGCATCGAAGATCGGGTATCAGTGGTGTGTGCCGATGTGGAGAGTTTTACGCGGACCCCAAACACAAGCCACTCCTTTGATGCGGCGTGCGCTCGAGGGTTTGGTCCACCTGAGTTCACCCTGAAGTGGTCGGCGGAACTCGTGAAAACCGGGGGAGTCATCGTGGTCTCGGAACCACCTCTTGGGTCCCCTGACCGCTGGCAAGGCATTGACCTCCCCGCTTTGGGGGTCTCCGAGCCAGTTCGCGTAGGCCCGGTGGCAATGTTCCACGTGGAACATTAACGACCGATCGTTCCCCGAACCTAAACATGTTCCACGTGGAACATTCCTGGCGCTATCCCCCCAATTGCCACGCACGGGCGGTATTCTTGGCTCATCATGAACACGCCAGGTACCACCCCTACTGGTCCGTATCCAACACCCCGGGTCATTGCTATGGCGAACCAAAAGGGTGGGGTCGGCAAAACGACCACCACCATTAACCTTGGGGCCTGCCTTGCCGAGCAGGGTTATCGGGTGCTTCTCATTGACCTTGACCCACAGGGAAACGCCTCCACAGGCCTTGGTCTCAATACCCGCGACATGGAAACCAGCATCTATGACGTGTTATTACACGAGACTCCCCTTGAAGACTGCTTGACTCCAACAGCAGTAAAGAACCTCTTTGTTGCCCCTTCAAACCTCGATCTAGCAGGTGCCGAAATTGAGCTCGTTCCGGCAATGGGCCGGGAAACCCGACTCAAAAAGGCCATTGAAGCCATTATTGATCAGTTTGATTACTTCTTGATCGACTGTCCACCATCACTTGGACTCCTTACGGTGAACGGACTCACGGCGGCCAGGGAAGTCATCGTGCCGATTCAGTGCCAGTATTACGCATTGGAAGGTCTTGGTCAGTTGCTGCGTAACGTTGATTTGGTCAGCAAAAACCTCAATCCAGGCTTGGGTGTAAGTCGCATCATCTGCACCATGTTCGATACCCGTACCAAACTGTCGGGCGATGTGGTCAATGAAGTCCGCGAACACTTTGGTGACAAGGTGTGTCAAACCGTGATTCCACACAATGTGCGCTTGGCAGAGGCTCCGTCCCATGGCAAGCCAATCACCACATTTGATTCAAATTCAACTGGCGCAAAGGCGTATCGAGCAGTGGCATTGGAGGTGAGTGGTGGCGCGCAAGTCGGGACTCGGTAGAGGATTAGACGCTCTGATCCCAACGGGATCAACGGTGATGTCAACTCGTGACGGCGGTGGAACGGGCACAGGACTGCAGGAAATTTCGGTTTCCTCTATCGACCCAAACCCAAACCAGCCGCGAAACCACTTTGATGAAGACTCACTTGCAGAACTCTCTGCATCCATTAAGGCAATTGGATTGTTGCAGCCAGTACTGGTTCGTCCGTCTTCTACGCCAGACCGATTTGAGTTAATTGCAGGAGAGCGCCGTTGGCGAGCCTCAAAACGTGCGGGTCTTTCCACCATTCCAGCCATTGTGCGAGTGACCGACGATGTCTCATCGGTAGAGCAAGCCCTCGTTGAAAACCTTCATCGCCAAGACCTCACACCTTTAGAAGAAGCAGCCGCTTATCAGCAACTGCTTGAAGACTTTTCGATGACACACGAGCAAGTGGCGTCCAAGGTGGGCAAGAGTCGGTCGGCGATCACTAACGCACTCCGGTTATTGACGCTGCCACCAACCATTCAGCAGTTTCTTGCCGAAGGTCGACTCTCGGCCGGCCACGCCAAAGCCATACTCGGCACACCAGATCGTGCACTGCAGGAATCACTTGCTCGCACAGCGGTGGAACAGGGCCTGACCGTTCGCGGTCTTGAAGAGGCAGTGCGCAACGCAATGAACCCAAGTTTGGGTTCCACCACGGTTACCCCAAAGCCTGGGGCAACGGGAACAAAATCAAAGCCCGGAACTGCGGGCAAAACTACGGTTGTTAAAGAACCAGGCCTACATGAGCTTGAAGACTTATTGTCCGAGCACCTGGCCACACCAGTCACCGTTACCTTGTCTGGCAAGCACGGAAAAATGGTGGTGGAATTTGCTGACCTTGAAGATCTTGAGCGAATTTATCGATTGATGACCGAAGGTCCCGACCTCGACGAATAAACACGTCTGAGTCTTGGGTAAAGGTTCACCGTGAACACGAACTTGAGATTGTGCACAGAGTGTGCATAAACCTGTGGATAACTTCTACAGAGGTTGATTATTCCACTGTGTAATGGCTTGGGCCAAGGCCGGAACAGTTTGTAAGGCAAAATCCTCGCCACCAAGCGACCCAATCATGCACATCACCGCTGGCATTCTGGTTTCACGGAGAACCGGCAATTGCATGCCGCACACGGCAACTTCGCTGGTGGGGTGAGTGGATCGAATGAACTCGGCACAGAGTTCGGCTGCCACCCGACCGCCTGCGGAAGTAAACGAATCAGTTTCGTAATAGGCGAATTGAATCGCGGCGGTTTCTACGCCTGCAACCCCGATATATAGATCTGCATCGAATGAATTCGCCATCCGCGCATGAGTGTGGGGGTCGGCGTTTTCAATAGTCATCACATCGTCACCCCTGTTGCGAAGCTCGCGCACGAGCAGGCGAGTAAGTCGCGTGTTGGAATCAAAGCAACCAACAACAATTCGTGGACGTTCTGCATTGTCTTGCGACGTGAGCAACGTTTCATACTCGCGCACCGTCACAATCCCTGGGCCTTCTCCGCTTTGACTACTCGTTCGTTCCAAAGCGCGAATTGAGTTCACTCCACAGATTCCATCTGCGGTGATTCCATAGTTTTGTTGAAATTCAGTCAACGCTCGCAATGTATTTGGTCCAAAAATTCCATCTGCACGACCGCAGTCAAAACCCAACTTGGCAAGCACTGTTTGCATTGCCTGCACATCGTCACCACGCATGTGTGGAGAAGTTAAATACAACAATCGCGAACCCAACACCCAGGATGACTCCACAAGAGTTGTCCAGGTGATGTGATCACATATTCCCGTTGATGGAAGCCCACGTAGTTTTTGAAACTCTCCAACAACCTCTGCGGTACGTGCGCAATACACACCACCTGCATACGCGTCATGTGCAAGAACATTGGCTGCAACTAGTCGACGCTGAAGATCATGAACGGCTGTGCCGCGACTGTCTTGCGTTAGTGGGAAGTCGGAAGAAATTCTGCGAGCTCCTGTAGCAACTTGCCCTTACCTTGAGCGCCAACGAGACGCTTGGCAGCTTCACCCTTGTTGAACACGATCAATGTTGGAATGCTCATGACATTGAAGCGCATTGCAATATCGCCATAGTCATCAACATTGAGTTTTGCAATGGTGATGTTTCCTGCTTGTTCGGTTGCAATTTCTGCAAGCACTGGAGCAATCGCTTTGCATGGGCCACACCATTCGGCCCAGAAGTCAACCAAAATCGGTGTATCTGAACTACCAATGGTTTCATCGAAATTCGCAGATGTAAGAGTGGTGATTGATTGAGCCATGACGAGTCCTTCGCGGTTCGGGTAATGAAATAGTACCGAGTGCAGCACGCGTACGCGTGAAACTGCCTCAGATGTGACTTATGAGTGCTGGTGTTCCAACCAACGCTCGCTGTCAATAGCGGCCATGCAACCAGAACCAGCAGCAGTAATTGCTTGGCGGTAGGTATGGTCCTGCACGTCTCCGCAAGCGAAGACACCTTCAATGTTGGTGTACGTAGAGCCTGGTTTCGTAATGAGATAACCAGAGTCCTCCATGTTGAGCACTCCCTTAAACAAGTCGGTGTTCGGGCGATGGCCAATGGCAATGAATATTCCGGTGACCCCAAGTTCGCTTGTTGCACCAGTTTGAGTGTCGGTCAGTTCTATTCCAGCCACTTTGTCGTCGCCGTGAATTTTTGACACTGTTGAATTCCAAATAATCGAAATCTTTTCGTTCGCAAGCGCACGGTCCTGCATAATTTTTGACGCACGCAATGCATCACGACGAACTATCAAGTGCACCTTTGATGCGAACTTGGTAAGAAACTGCGCTTCTTCAAGTGCGGAGTCTCCACCGCCGACAACTGCAATCTCTTGACCCCTGAAGAAAAATCCGTCACAGGTTGCACACGTTGACAAACCATGACCAATGAGTCGAGATTCTTCGGGAAGGCCCAACATCAACGACTGTGCACCAGTGCTCACAATGACACTGTCGGCGCTGTATTCGGTGTCGCGAATCCACGCGCGAAATGGACGACTACTGAAGTCGACGCGCGTGACTTTTTCAGTAATGAACTGCGCACCAAATCGAGCAGCCTGTTCGCGGCACCGAGTCATGAGCTCGGGGCCCATAATGCCCTCAGGAAAACCAGGAAAGTTTTCGACCTCTGTTGTCAGCATCAGCTGACCGCCAGGTTGATCCGATGTTGAACTTGGCTCGCCTTCAATAACGAGAGGGAGCAAACCTGCACGCGCCGTATAAATAGCTGCTGTGAGGCCGGCTGGTCCAGAACCAATAATCAAAACTTTGTGATGAATTGCCATGAAGTAACTAACGCCTTTGTCGTGAGAGGTGACAAAAACTTAGTCGCGCGGGTGGCGTTTGCGCATGCCGAATGCGCCAAGCGCCAAGAAAATGGCACCAAGCACGAAATAGGCGACCCACACCGCAGTGTCATGGCTTAACCACACATCACCAAGTGAGACCAAGGCACGCATCACACCAATCAGGAGCAGCACGACACAGAACAGAACACCTACGAGGGCCATCGTGCCAAAAACAAGACCACGGATGATGGCAATCAGGGGTCGTGTGGTGTGATCGCGCACAAAACCCAGCCACCGGTCGATGAAATCGACAACAGCAGTAGACCAGTTTGGGTCGGAGAATGGGTTGGAAACCATTGAGTTCAGGCTAACCCTCGGTGAAGGCCACGCCAGCGAGGACACCTTGATACGGATTCGATGCACTGCAGTCAGCACTCTTACCCACTTCACGAATTTTGATCAAGATGAACTGTGCCGGCGATGAGAGA
>CAITUB010000109.1 GCA_903895515.1 uncultured Acidimicrobium sp.
AAGCACCGGGAATATTCATGAAACCGATGTCAGCTACGCCAGGTTTAATGTCTGGAGTTCCGGGCGCCAATACTGCCTTCACTACGTGCGGCTGCATCACATTGCCACCATTACCAAGCACGCCGTAGGCAGTTGCTACTTGAATCGGCGTAGCAGAGAGCAAGCCCTGTCCAATTGCAAACAAAATTTGGTCGCCAACGTAATACGCCTTACCAGAGTCTTTCGAAATTGCACCGATATCTGCCATGCGCTTCTTCAATGCTTTGTTCGGAATCGTTCCTGCGTATTCATAGGGAAGGTCAATATTGGTTGGAGACCCAAAACCAAATTTACGAACTTCATTTTCTAAAATTGGTTGATAACCACGTTCAGTCAAAATTTGCTCGCCAATTTTGTAAAAGAACGAATCACTCGACACCGCAAGCGCACTCTCAACACCTACAGGCCCATATCGACACGGTGAGCCCGTTGCCGCGCAAATCGCATTACGAAACACGCACTTCACACCGTCTTGACAACGACCGTTAGGAATACTTTCAAGCTTGTACGAACCTAAATCCAGGTATTCATATGCAGCACCGCCCGCAAGCTGACCAGAATCTAAAGCCGCATAGGCAACGAATGGCTTAAACGATGAACCCAAGTTGTACCGACCAGACACGGCGCGATTCACCAGAATCGACAAGTCGGGATCATCGGACTTTGGAAATACTTGGGCGAACTTCTCCGTAGAAACATCGGCGGTAAACCAACGCGAATCAAAGCGTGGGTACGAGGCCATTGCCAACACTTGCCCATTGTCTTGATTCACCATCACCACAGACCCAGCAGGTGCCTTGTAATACATCGGTTCAGGATGTTTAGGGTCTGGTGTCCCGTCTTCAAGTTTCACAATGCCGGCCTCAACTCGGCGCCGCATTGCTAACTGTGTCTCTAAAGCTTGTTCAGCAAATTGCTGCATCTCCATATCAACAGACAACACAATGTCGTTACCGACAATTGGTTCGACTCGTTCTTCCAGCCGCAACAACTTTCCTTGAGCATTTACTTCATACCGCACATAACCCGGAGTGCCACGCAGAATAGTTTCATACGACTGCTCTACTCCGTAGCCACCCACGCGCTCATTGGGGTCATACCCAATTGACTTGTAATACGCGAGATTCTTTTCCAAGATTGCGCCCATGTAGCCAATGACATGACTGCCAATAGCCCCGTATGGATAATTGCGCTTCCAATCTTCGCGAATGTAAATACCCGGGTAGTCCTCAGACCGTTCAACAAGGAACTGTGCGGTTTCTTCGGAAATATCTTCTTTCAATGGAAGCGCTTCAAGCGGCCCAAAACGTTTGTCTTCGTATCGCTTAAACAATCCTTCTACCGAAATTTGTAATGGTCCCGACAGCCGCTGAAACATCAGTAAGCGATCTTCTGGATCACGAATAACCTGTCGGTCAATCGTGGCGGTTAACACGCGCTTGTTATCGGCGACAACCCGTCCGGTTGCGTCAAATATTCTCCCCCGTTCTGGATACAGACGAATAGTTCGCGTACGCACGGAGAGCACAATCTGCTCATTTGTCTCGGCTTTTACTGCTTGCAAAAACCACATGCGTGCAGTCAATGTTCCCATCAGCACCAACGCCACAATGCCAAGTGACAGCAACCGACGCGACTGATTATTTGACGGCATCGCTCGTGCTACCCAACTAAGGATTCTTTAAGTGTCCAACGAACAACAGGCATCAACAGCGGAGCAAGGAACAAGTTGAGGAGCGCAACTATCAGTGCAACGCCAATTACGCGCCACTGCACCCACCCACCGAGACCAACAAGTGCTTGCGCTACGGGAAACAAAATTTCGCCGAAGGCGCTGGCTACTGCCACTGCTATGGCCTTGTTCCACCAACTTGATTCGCGCACAAAATACGGAAACGCTCCTGCAACCAAAGCGGTAGCACCGAGCACAAGTGACGCCAAACCAAGTGGCGTAGTTAACACGCAGTCATACATCAAACCGACAATCAACCCAGCTACGGCACCAATTTCGGCGCCGTAAATCACTCCTGCACACGCGGCAAACAACACCATTACTTGCGCCATTACACCGAATGGTCTTAAGTCGTTAAACAGCGTGGTTTGTAAACCGAGAACCACCGATGCAACCAGTACCAAGCGCGTCCATCGCGACGAAATAAATCGAATGAACCGAATGCTCACGGCTTCACCTGCTCGGTGATTGGTTGGTACAGCAAAATACGCACGAACGAAAGGTTGGTCAAGTCTGCAACAAGATTGATTTCCAAAATTGGTCCAGCCGTACCCAATCGATCAGTTACCTTCGACACCGTTCCAACAACAATGTCTGGAGGGGCAAGACTTAGCGAACCACCAGAAGTCACAATTGGGGCGCCAGGAAGAATCGTTCCAAAGCGTTGCGCGCTGTCAATAAATCGAACAATTGGAACTCTCGATGACCCGCGACCTTCAAGAATTCCCGTCTCGCGCACTGGCAGTGCACCATTTGCAGGAACAGTCAGCGTTGGCGTCAACGATGGGATGCTCACGGTTACATTCACGGTGGTCAGCGGCATTGTTGTTGTGCCCGGTGTGAACCCAGGAATATTTGACGTCGCCTGCGGTTTTGGAATGGTCGTCGTCGTTGTGGTGGTGCTCGATGTTGACGCAGAAGCTTCAGGGTCTCCAATTGGTGAGGCTGCCTCAGGATTATTGATCACTTTTACCGAAAGCGCATATTCGGGATCGGTTATCAACATCACTATTGAACGTCGCGGGAAGACCTTGGTGATTTTTCCTACAAGACCTGCAGCGTTCATTACCGGCATGCCAACTTTGATTCCGCTATCGCTGCCCTGGTTGATTTCAACGCTTTGCGAATAGTTGGACGGTGAATCACCAATTACCTGCGCACTCACCGAGTTGATTCCGGCAAGTGTTGGCAAGCCATTGAGCGCCAACAGCTCTTGCGACAAGCGAACCGAAGCAGCTGCAGCAACTGCTGCACCTTCTTGCTGAGCGATCTTCTCGCGTAACAAATCGTTTTCTTTCGTCACTGCGTTGTAGTGAGTAATGCCATGCCATGCGTTACTCACTGGTCGTGTGATGACGCGTGTTACACCTTCGATAGGACGAAAGAACACGCCAAACGTTCCGCGCAATACAGAAGCAGAACCACTTCCCTGCAGATCAAGAGTGACCAAAATGATTGAGGTCAGTGAAAGAAGCGCGATTGCTCTTTTTCGTCTCGCCGAAATTGCAGACACAATCGTGTACCAATACGACCTAGTCGAATGAGGTCTGTGTTGCCAGACCCTTCATCGCGTCAATGTTGTCCAATGTAAGTCCGCAACCAAGCACCACTGAATACAACGGTTCTGGTGCCAAATACGCATGAATGCCGGTCTCATAGGTAACGCGTTCGCACAAACCTGCCAGCAATGCCCCACCACCCGACAACACCAGACCGTGACCAATAATGTCGGCAGCAAGCTCTGGCGGTGTTCGTTCAAGCGTGGTCTTAATTGCGGCAATAATCATTCCGACTGATTCGTCTAACGCAGCACGAACATCTTCGCTCGTAATTACTTGCGTGCGTGGAAGACCTGAGTTCAGGTCACGACCACCAACGTCTGCAGTTAATTCTTCAGCAAGTGGCCATGCGGACCCAAGTTGCAACTTCACTTCTTCTGCAGTGTTCTCACCAATCTCAAGCGAAAACTCTTTGCGAAACATGGCCACAATAGCTTCGTTCAATTCATCTCCAGCAACGCGCGCTGAATGCGCGGTCACAATTCCACCCATGGAGATAACTGCAACTTCAGTTGTTCCACCGCCAATATCAACAATCAAGTTTGCGCTTGGTAAGTGCACCGGTAGACCAGCACCAATGGCTGCGGCCATTGGTTCTTCAATGATGTACACCGGCCTACGTGCACCAGCAAACTCTGCGGCATCTTGTACTGCGCGCTTTTCTACTCCCGTAATTTCGGAAGGAACACAAATGATCATGCGCGGTTTGTTCCACTTGCTGGTGTGCACTTTTTGAATGAAAAAACGCAACATCTTTTCGCACACATCGAAGTCGGCAATGACACCATCTTTTAAAGGGCGCACAAGGCGGATGTTTTGTGGAGCTCGGCCCCACATGCGCTTGGCCTCAAACCCAACGGCCACGAGTTGGCCGGTGCGACTGTCTACTGCCGCAGTGCTTGGCTCGTTAAGCACGACGCCTTCACCTTTGACATACACCAACGTGTTTGCGGTACCCAGGTCGATGGCGATATCACGCCCCAACGAAAGTGAGCCTCCACCAGCCATGTATTAGGTCTCCTCAGCAGGCGACGAGCGCCTAACGCCTACAGGTTTGGGAAAAAGATACCAATTTCACGGGCTGCAGATGCTGCAGAGTCACTTCCGTGAATCAGGTTTTCGGTGAACAATGTGCCGTAATCGCCGCGAATCGTTCCTGGTGCTGCATTACGTGGGTTTGTTGCGCCCATCATGTTGCGCAAAATTTCCCAGGCATCTTCAGGACCTTCAATGACCATGGCCACCACTGGACCGCGCGACATAAAGGACACGAGCTCGGCATAAAAGCCTTTGCCCTTGTGCTCTTCGTAGTGGCGCTCCAAAATTGCGGCATCAAGCGTGCGCAATTCCATGGCGACGATCTTGAGGCCTTTGGTCTCAAAACGGGAAACGATGCTGCCCACCAATTGGCGTTCAACTGCATCTGGCTTAAGGAGGACGAGGGTTCTGTTGCTCACGGGCTACAGGTTACGCCGTAAATAGGTGCGCGCACTACCCACTACATACAAAGATCCCGCTATCAATACGGCGTCTTCAGCGCGTGCATCCTTGAGCGCTCGTGAACACGCCATTTCTACCGTGCTGCACACCACTACTTCGTCGCACCCCATTGCACGAGCCTGTTGAGCAATTTCTTCGCCACTCATGCCTCGTGGAGATGGTGCCGTGCAGCACACCACCAAATCAAACTCATCAATTCTCAGAGCCGAAAGCAGCAGCTCGGGATCGCGACCCATCAATTGTCCGACTACGGCAATGCGTCGACCTTCGGGAGAAAAATCGTCGAAGAATACTTGTGCACACACATCTGCACCGGCCGGGTTGTGTGCGCCATCCACAACAACAAGTGGTTGACGTCCAAGCACTTCAAAGCGACCTGGCATTTCCACCATTGCAAAACCTTCGCGCACTACGTCAACATCAAGTTGTGAATCAAAAAACTCTTCTACCGCAACAAGTGCAATGGATGCGTTGTCACCTTGATGCTGTCCGTGAAGAGGCAACATCAGTTCTTGATACATCGCACGCGGAGTACGCACATCTAGTAGCCGCCCGCCTACTGCCAGTTCGTTATCAGCGCAATCGAAATCATCATTGCGCTTCAGCAACTTTGCGGCAGGCGCATTTGCCCACACCGACTCTAAATCTGGATTGATGTCGCCAATGACAAGCGAACTGTGTTCTTTTGAAATTCCAACTTTTTCGAATGCGATGTCGGCAAGTGTTGGACCAGCGAACTCCATATGGTCAAGTGCAATGTTGGTGATGACCGCAACTTCAGAGCGCACCACATTGGTGGCATCCCATCGGCCCAGCATGCCAACTTCGATGACTGCCACATCCACTGCTTCGTCGGCAAAATGTCGAAACGCTGCAGCAGTGACTATTTCAAAATAGGTTGGTCGCACTCCAGAAATAACCTCAGCATCTGCGATTGCGGCAACACATTCAGCAAACGCTTCCTGAGTGATTGGCACACCATTACGAGAAATGCGCTCGGTCAAATGTTCGAGGTGCGGGCTCGTGTACGTACCAACATGCAAACCATGGGCCATCAGCAACTTGGTGATGATCTGTGTGGTCGAGCCCTTGCCATTGGTTCCAGTTACATGAATGACTGGATAATTCAATTCTGGATGTGCCATCACATCCATGAACGCCGAAATGTTGTCGAGCGATGGAGATTCGACTCGCCCAGTTTTTTCGTAGCTTGCGTGCTCGTCAAGATAGACGAGCGCCTCGGCGTAATTCATAGCGTTGAGGTTAGGGCTATGAAGCAGCGCGGCGTTGGCGGGCAACGCGTGTGGAACGAGGAACGATGGTTGGATCAGCTTTGCTTACTACTGAGTCCACGTCCACAATCACTTTCGCCACATCGGTACGGCCTGGCAATTCGTACATGGTGTTGAGCAATACTTCTTCAAGAATTGCGCGCAACCCACGAGCTCCGGTGCCGCGGTTCAAAGCTTGATCAGCAATTGCCACCATTGCATCTGGCGTAATTTCCAATTCAATGTCTTCAAACTCAAAGAACTTTTGATACTGCTTCAGCAACGCATTCTTTGGCTCGGTCAGAATTTGAATGAGCGCCTGCTTGTCCAGGCTGTGCACTGCCCCAATCATTGGCAAACGACCAATGAACTCAGGAATCATGCCAAACTTTTGCAAGTCTTCTGGAAGTACCTGAGCAAACAATTCACCTGGGTCTTTTTCTGCCTTCGAGCGGACGGTGGCATGGAAACCAACGCCCTTGTGGCCAATGCGCTGTTCGATGATCGAATCGAGACCGGCGAATGCTCCACCAACAATGAACAACACATTGGTGGTGTCAATTTGAATGAACTCTTGGTGAGGATGCTTGCGACCACCTTGCGGCGGAACGGCGGCAACGGTTCCTTCAAGAATTTTGAGAAGAGCCTGCTGAACGCCTTCACCAGAAACGTCACGAGTAATTGATGGGTTCTCGCTTTTACGCGCAACCTTGTCAATTTCGTCAATGTACACAATGCCGGTTTCGGCACGAGCCACGTCAAAGTCTGCAGCTTGCAAAAGCTTCAACAAAATGTTTTCAACGTCTTCGCCTACATAGCCAGCCTCGGTGAGTGCAGTTGCATCCGCAATGGCAAATGGAACATTGAGCAACTTGGCAAGCGTTTGCGCCATGTGTGTTTTACCGCAACCAGTAGGACCAAGCAGCAAGATGTTGCTCTTTTGCAATTCAACTTCATCCTTGCGAGTGCTCGTTGACTTGTGCCTAATGCGTCGGTAGTGATTAAACACCGCAACCGCGAGTACTTTCTTGGCTTGGTCTTGTCCAACTACATATTCATCGAGGAACGCACGAATGTCGCGCGGGATTGGAAGTTCTTCAACACCAACTGACGGTGTTTGCGTGAACTCTTCGTCAATGATTTCATTGCACAGATCGATGCACTCATCACAGATGTAGACGCCGGGACCAGCAATGAGCTTCTTCACCTGCTTCTGCGACTTTGCGCAGAACGAACACTTCACCAACTCTGCGGTGTCGCCAAACTTTGCCATGAGTAGTTAACCGAGCCTCAGCGAATCGGGCCGGAGCGGTCGGTCATTCCACGGCTCGTAATGATTTCGTCAATCACGCCGTAGTCGAGTGCGGCTTGTGCTTCAAGTGTGAAGTCACGATCGGTATCACCGTGAATCCGATCAATCGTCTGGCCGGTGTGCTTCGACAAAATCTGCTCAAGCAATTCGCGCATGCGCAAAATTTCGCGCGCCGCAAGTTCCAAGTCGGTGACCTGCGAATATCCAACTTGACCATATGGCTGGTGCAACAACACTCGAGCGTGTGGCAGCGCAAGCCGCTTGCCCTTTGTGCCAGCGGCAAGCAACACTGCAGCAGCAGAGGCTGCTTGACCCAAACAAATGGTGGCAATGTCGTTCTTAATGAACTGCATCGTGTCGTAAATCGCGAACAACGCAGTGATGTCTCCACCAGGACTATTGATATAGATGTTGATGTCCTTGTCTGGGTTTTCGCTCTCCAGGTGGATGAGCTGTGCGCAGATCAAGTTGGCAATGGTGTCGTCAATTGGCGTGCCGAGGAAAATGATGTTTTCCTTCAACAACCGGCTGTACAAGTCGGACGTGCGCTCACCACGGCTCGTTGTCTCGGTGACACTCGGAATGTAGTAATTCCGCATCACATTGTCTTCACGCATGGTGCATCTCCTCAGGGCAAACCTTCTGGAGACGATGATAGTTGCGGGGGCTCACGCCCTTGCGTCAATTAGGTGTGGCACTTGCCCACTACTCGCTACAAAACGCGAGTTTGAGGCTTATTCGCCGTCTTCCTCGCCAAACAGAATGTCGGCGCTAATTGAGTTTCCGTCAGCATCGACAAGGGTCGAATTGCGCAGCAACCAGTCCACAGCCTTCGACTTACGAATCTGTGCTTCAAGTTCTGCGATCGCGTCGTTCTGCTCGTACAACTTGCGCACCTGAGCCAACTTGCGACCGGCCTGTGTTGCAATGCGGGAAAGTTCTGCTTCAAGGTCGTCTGCGTCAGACTCAAAACCTTCGGCAAGTGCAACTGCACGCAATGCAAGATCAATCTTCACTGCTTTTACCGATTCACCACGCAATGACTCAATAAATGTTTCCGTTGTTTGACCAGTTGCCGACAACCACTGCTCAAGTGCAATGCCCTGTGCTTGGAACTGTTCAACCGTGCCACGCACACGTGATTGCAAGTCGCTATTGATCATGGCTTCTGGCGAGTCAACTTCAACCAACTCGGCTAGAGCAGTTGTGGTGCGGTCTACGAATACTCCACGAGTCTGATTCAACTTCATGTCCTCAAGACGCTTACGCAATGCAGCCTTCCAAGCATCAACGGTGTCGAATTCTGCAACATGGCTTGACACCCACTCATCGGTGAGCTCTTCAAGCACCATCTCTTGCACTTTTTTCACAACGACGGTCATCTCTGCATCTTGAGTGGTTCCGTTTGGTGCTTCGGTGTATTCCACCTTGTCGCCAACTTTTGCGCCAATCAACTTGTCATCAAAACTTGGAGACACCCAAGCCTTGCCAACTTCGTATGCCCAATCTTCAACGTTGAGTCCTGGAACTGGCGAACCTTCGCGAACGCCACTGAGGTCGAGCGAAACATGATCACCCTTTGCAATTGCGCGATCAACGTCTTCCAACTTGCCGTGGCGTGATTGCTCACTGCGAATTGCATCGTCTACTTCGCTGTCCTTCACTTCAATGGATGGAAGCTCAACACGCAATCCCTTGTAACCGCCAACAGTGACAACTGGGCGAACTTCACACGTTGCGTCGAATCCGACAACGCCTTCAACTTCACCCTTCGTCACTTCTATAGAAGGTGTCGCGATGAGGTCGATCTTGTGTTCGCGCACTGCTTGCGAGAGATACTCAGGTACTGCATCTTGAATGGCCTGTGAGCGTGCAGCCCCTGACCCAATTTGTGCCTCGAGCAATTGGCGAGGAGCCTTGCCTTGACGGAAGCCCGGAATGCGAACTTCTTGTGCGATTTTGCGGAATGCCTGGTCAATATTGCGGTCGAACTCGACCTCGTCAATTTCCACCGACACTTTGACTTTGTTGCCCTCGAGGGTCTCAATAATGGTTTTCACAGGGCGCAAAGTGTACCCTTTGCATTCGTGACAGCCTCGTGGAAGCCCCATGCACTCGCAACGCCCCATGAGGGCCAGATCAACCTGAAGATGGGCGACAAGGTCTCCCTCACCGCCGATGTGGACGGTCTTCCGATTGGAACCGAGGGCAAGGTCATCTTGGCCAATGGCTTCAACTGGCTTCGGTATCGCGTGCGCTTTACGAACGGCACCGAAATTGGCGATCTTGACCATCGCCACTTGCAACCGATTGGCAAAACTGCTCGTCGCTTGGCTCGTGCTGCAAAGCGCGCGTAAGTTTTCTCTCGCCTGTATTTCACTTGTCATCGCTAGGATGATGTAGTTAGCGGAGTGTGGCGCAGCTTGGTAGCGCATCTGGTTTGGGACCAGAGGGTCGCAGGTTCGAATCCTGTCACTCCGACCAGTACATGAATACGTCATCCTCCCCCGCAATAAACGCAATACATGCGGCCAAGTACATCTCGTTTGTTTCCACTCGCAAGAACGGAACTCCGATCGCAACTCCTGTGTGGGTCGCACCGCTTCACTATCTCGGGCCAAACGTGTTCGGCTTCACCATTGACGCCAACGCCGGCAAAGCAAAACGCCTCGCCCACACCAACACCGTCACCGTGCAGCCATGCGACATTCGCGGCCGAATTGTTGAGGGTTCACCAATAGTGAGTGGAACTGCAGTCGTCATTAGTGGCGCGGAAGCCGAAAAAGTACGCGATGCAGTCGCGCACAAGTACGGGTTCACCTACAAAGTGTTTTCGATCTACTTGTGGTTCTCCGAACATTTCGGCAGCCATAAAGATCAGCCCGAGACCGCTGTTGTTGTCACGCTAAACGCGTAACTGTTAATTCGTAATGGTGTACGAGTCGACGCGCGACGTCATTGGGCTCAGCACTTCAGTAATCGGTCGCACGCCAATGCCAACCGTGTTTGGAACTTCGATATAACCGTCCACTAATTCAAATGGTGTCGTGACATCTTGTGAGAAGTAGCGCTTTGAAGCTGACGTGTCGCCTGGAAGCGTGAACCCAGGAAGCGCTGCGAGTGCAAGGTTGGCAGCACGGCCAATTCCGGTTTCTAACATTCCCCCGCACCACACGGGAACTCCGCGTGACAGGCACAAGTCGTGAATGCGTTTTGATTCCAAGTACCCACCAACACGACCTGGCTTGATGTTGATAATTGAACATGCATTGATATCGAGAGCGCCACGAGCAACGTCATACGACGTGATGGATTCATCTAAGCAAATCGGCGTGCCAACACGCTTGCTCAATTCCACGTGGCCAACAATGTCTTCTTCGGGCAATGGCTGCTCAATGAGCAACAGGTTGAATTCGTCAAGTTTGGCCAGGTGCGCTGCGTCGTCAACGGTGTATGCAGCATTCGCATCCACCTGCAGCAGCATGTCTGGACCGAATGCTTCACGTACTGCGCGTACGCGATCAATGTCAAGACCAGGTTCAATTTTCAATTTGATGCGCACGTACCCATCTGCGCGATATTCAGCAACCACTCGCAGCAAGTCATCAATCGTTGGCTGAATTCCAACTGACACTCCAGATGCAACACGTGTTTGTGTTGCTCCGAGAAACATTGCGAGCGACATGTTGGCTTTACGCAATTGATAGTCCAACAGTGCTGCTTCGATAGCAGCCTTAGCCATGAAATTGCCGCGAATGACCGACGCCTTCTGCACAAATTCTTCTGCCGTTGTTGTTGGCGTAACCATCTTGATCAAATAACGCTTCATCGCTTCTTCGCAGCCGTCTACGTATTCAGACGAATACAACGGTGCGGCCATTGCAACGCACTCTCCCCAACCTTCTTCGTCATCACCCACAACGTGCACATACAGCAAGTCTCGATCTACCTCTGTTGCAAACGATGTGCGAAACGGCGACACCAAATTGATGTGAGCGCGCACGATTTCAATTCTGCGGATCATGGCTTATCCCCTGCTCAAGACATATGAATACTCTGAGTTCAATCCTCGCACCGAGAAACCATTGCCAATGGCTTCTTCAAAGGCTGCACGCTGCCGAGCACGCCACGCTTGCGATTCGGCTTTATTGTTCTTGCGCAGAGACTCAATATCGTCTGGCGTTGCAATCACTACGTCGCCAACTTGTTCTGTCACCACTTCCAGCGATTGTGGCTCGCCTGCTGCCAACACTTGCCATTGCACCAACACGCGGTCGCTTTGTTCGCCGGCGTTTATTCCATCATCTAGTTCGCCATAAAAATTTTGGTAATAGTTCGTTACGCTCGCGCCAAGTTTGACCATGTTGAACCAAGCATTTCGTCGCACCAAGGGGTCGAACGACCACGTAATGGTGGCAAAGCTATTTTCACGAGCCCACTGCCATTGATGCATTTTCAATTGGGTTCCAATTCCCCGACCAGCATGCGATTGAACAACGCCTGCAGCATGCGAGTGCAGGTTCAATTCGCCCGGCTGTTTGGTGAGCGATTTTCCAACAATGGCAAATGCCGCCGCCACTGGCAGATCGCCGTCCCATACCACCGACCCATAGGCCCCGTTATGCAAAGACGCCACGATGATCTCTGGGGAAACCATGGTTTTTACCGACCAAACCTCATCAAAGACCTGCGAAATCAGCGCAGCATCTGCAGGACTATGTGCAAGCTGAATTCGCAAAGGATTCGACATTGGTCAAAACTCTACCCATCGGCAAAGATAGGTACATGTCCGTAAAAGTCACCGTTGTCAATCACCCTGTTGTTGCTGAAGCACTCACGCATCTTCGAGATCAAAATACTTCGAATCAATTCTTCCGTGCCGAAATGCGCCGCCTTTCACTCGTGGTTATCGCTGAAGCTTTGCGCGATGTTCCTACGACAAAGGTTCGTGTGACTACTCCTCTTGCCGAAACCGATGGCATCAAAATTTCGCAACGTCCAGTGCTCGTGCCAATTCTTCGTGCGGGTCTTGGCATGTTGCCAGCCGCCATGGAACTTCTGCCCGATGCCGACATTGCTGTCGTTGGCGTACAGCGCGATGAAGAAACTCATCAGCCAAGCGAGTACGTAGCAAAACTTCCGTCACGCCTTGATGGTCGCCATTGCATCGTGCTCGACCCAATGCTTGCAACTGGTGGTTCACTTGAATACGGATGCAAACTTCTTGCAGCGCGCGGTGCTCCACAACCAATCACCATTGCTTGCGTGCTTGCTGCACCAGAAGGAATTGCGTACTTAGAAAAGTCGGGAATGGACTTGCACATTGTGACTGCATCAATCGACGAACGACTAAATGAACAAGCGTTCATCGTTCCAGGACTCGGCGATGCAGGCGACCGACAATTCGGCCCACCTCACTGATCTAGCGTTTTGCGTTAGCCAACAAACGACGCAACGACGTCGTTGTATAAATCCAAATTAATAGTGCGAGTTTTTCCACTCGTCACTTTCATTGACTCGCGCTTAATTTCACCGCTGCGCAACACCACCATCTGACCGAACTCCTTATTCACGCACGCGTCAACAGCGGCAAGACCAAATCGCGTTGCAAGCACGCGGTCATAACTCGTTGGAGTTCCACCGCGCTGCACATGCCCAAGTTGCACTAATCGCGACTCGTACCCCGTACGCGCTTCAAGTTCACTGGCAATCACGCGCGAGACATCGCCGTTGTACGCGTGACCGTTTTTATCGATTACCGGTGGTGGAATTTCCAATGTTCCAACTTTTGGCTTCGCGCCTTCGGCAACCACCACGATGGATGCATATCGACCATTTTCGTGACGACGTTTCACAATCTCGGTCAGTTCAACAATGTCGAATGGAGCTTCTGGCACCACAATGGCGGTGGCTCCACCGGCAATACCTGCATGTAGGGCTATCCAACCTGCGTCTCGGCCCATCACTTCAACCACCATGATGCGATCATGGCTTTCCGCCGTGGTGTGCAAGCGGTCGATTGCATCGGTAGCTATTTGCACAGCTGTCTGGAAGCCAAATGTGGCATCGGTGCCGACAACATCGTTATCAATCGTTTTTGGCACACCAATGGTTGGCAGCCCAAATTCTTCGTGCAGTCGAGATGCGACGGTGAGCGAACCATTTCCACCAATCACCACTAGGGAATCAAGTCCTAAATCGCTAAAAGCCCGTTGTACATTGGCAACGCCATCTTGTTCGTCGAAAGGTCCACCTCGACGTGTTCCCAAAATTGTTCCACCCTTGGGTGCTATCCCCCGCACATCGTTGGTTTTTAGCAACGAATAACGCTGCTCCATAACTCCGTCCCAAGAGTCGTAAAACCCAATAATTTCAGCCCCAAATTGGGTTTCAGCCTTGCGCACAATAGATCTGATGACGGCGTTGAGGCCAGGGCAATCGCCACCGCCTGTCAACACTCCGATTCGCATGAGGTCACCCTATATGTATGTATGACTTATGTCTTGATAAAAAATTGAGGCAAAGTTCGGACTTCTGTCCGCAAAATGATTATCGTTTTAGGTATGGCAAAAACACTCGTACGCAAAGCAACAGAAGCAACCTTAAAGCGCGAAGTTAAAGACATGCGCAAAGTGCTCGCCGATCGTTTGTTCGAGTTGCGCACTGATGCCGACTTGAGCCAGGCACGTCTTGCAGAAATTGCTGGTGTTGACCGCAAAACAATCAACCGAATTGAAAACGGTCACTTCTCTCCAGCACTCGACACCATCGTGCGTTTAAGCGTTGCGCTTGGCATTACGCCATCTGCATTGCTTGCAAAATAATTACTGCCCTAAGACCGCATCTTCTGCACAGACTGTGCAAAACGTGAACACGTATCAGCAATGCTGATCCAATAGTTCATATTTCCATGCTCTTTTGCTTCACAAATGTTGCACGTGGATGAACCACCACTAAAACCAAATTGCAGCGCTGCGCCAACAATGACGTCTCCAGCGTTGATCTGAGTAGACAAAGAAGTGTGGGTTAGCCCGTCCAAATTGTCTACAAACTGGCACAAATTCACTGCTGGTGCCGCAATCCCGAGCTCACGTAGTTCTTGCAACTTTTGAACATCCAAACCCGAAAAGGCAACAATTAACCTCGCATCCGCAACATCGGCTCGAGTCGCACCCAATGCTTGTTCTTCAATCTTGCGAACTTCTTCCGGCAATTCAATTTCGTCACTCAGGGCAATGATTTCGGGTGCAACAAGAACTCTCACCTTCGCTTGAATCGCAGAAAATTCGGAGGCAAGTGCCGACGACAACAGCATTGATGAGATGACGCCGACTGTTGCATCGCGGTCGGCAACCAAAATGACAAACGGCTCAAGTTCCACGAATGTCTAACGCACCGCATTCGTATTCTGTGACGTCCACATGAACATGAGATTGACAAACGGGTGTACCACGCATTTATTGTACAATTAGTGGGACAGTGACTATTGACACCACCAAAAAGGTAGTAGGTCGCTGATTAATCAGGGCACCAGCCAGCAACC
>CAITUB010000110.1 GCA_903895515.1 uncultured Acidimicrobium sp.
GTTTCAGCCACACTTTTCGTTAAGGACCTGATTCAAAGCATGAAGATTTTTGTTACCGGCGGCGCTGGATTTATTGGTTCTAACTATGTGCGCTGGGTGCTTGCCAACACCGACCACGAAGTGACCGTGTTCGATTCACTTACCTACGCGGGCAACTTGTCCACATTGAAAGACGTGGACGACAACAAGCGTTATTCATTCGTGAAGGGCAACATTTGCCAACCTGGCGATGTGGATGCCGCAATGCGTGGACACGATGCCGTTGTGCACTTTGCCGCTGAGAGCCACGTTGATCGGTCCATTGAAGGCAGCGAAGACTTCATTCTCACCAACTGTTTTGGTACCAACGTGATCATGGACGCAGCACGTCGCTTAGACATGCAGCGCGTGGTGCACATTGGCACGGATGAGGTGTACGGCTCAGTTGAAGTTGGCTCATCGAAAGAAACCGATGGACTTGAGCCGCGCTCGCCATATTCGGCCAGCAAGGCAGGAAGCGACCTGATTGCGCTGTCGTACCACGCAACACATGGCTTGCCAGTAACGGTTACTCGTTGCACCAATAATTTTGGTCCGTACCAGTACCCAGAAAAAGCGATTCCGCTGTTCACCACCAACTTGCTCGATGGCAAGCAGATTCCGTTGTACGGCGATGGACTGAACGAGCGCGACTGGTTGTATGTAGACGACCATTGCACAGGCGTGCACTTGGTATTGGAAAAGGGCAATGTTGGTGAGATCTACAACATTGGTGCTGGCAATGAAACTGCAAACCGTGTGTTGGTAGACAAGCTGCTTGCATTGCACGGCAAAGACGAATCGAGCGTGCAATACGTGGAAGACCGCAAGGGTCACGACCGCAGGTACTCGGTAGACATTGCCAAGATCACCAAGTTGGGTTGGAAGCGTGAGCGCTCACTTGACGAAGCACTTGAAGAAACAGTGAAGTGGTATCGCGATAATCGCTGGTGGTGGGAGCCTCTCAAGGGCAAAAAGTAATGAAGCTGTTTGTCACCGGAGCAGGTGGACAACTTGGTCATGAACTTGTCGATGCCATTCGTGTTGCAGGGCATGAAGCAATTGCCACCACGCATGCACAACTAGACATCTCTGATGAAGAAGCCGTGCGCATTGCTATCGGCTCAGCAAAACCCGATGTCGTAATTCATGCAGCAGCGTGGACCGCGGTTGATGCATGCGAAGGCGACGTGGCCAAGGCGATGTTGGTCAACGGAACTGCGTCGCAATATGTCGCCGATGCTGCGCATGCAGTTGGAGCGCGCGTGGTGTACATCAGCACCGACTATGTATTTGACGGCAGCAACCCAACGCCGTACAACGAAGGCGATACGCCCAACCCGCAAAGTAGTTATGGCGCGTCGAAACTTGCTGGCGAGCAAGCAATGGGTGCAGACGACGCAATTGTGCGCATTTCATGGGTGTGTGGGTTTCATGGCGCAAACATGGTGAAGACCATTTTGAAACTCGGTGCAACTATGCCTGAGCTGAAGTTCGTTGACGACCAAATTGGTAACCCAACATTTGCCGATGATGCTGCAAAAGCAATTGTGCACATTGCAACCAGTGGGTTTGGCGGCATTTGGCACGTCACGAACCAAGGTGTGGTCAGTTGGTACCAGTTTGCGCGTGAGGTACTCCTAACTGCCGGTATGGATGCAACGAAGGTGAAACCAATTTCCACAAGTGACTTGCAACCACCGCGTCCTGCACAACGTCCGGCCAACTCTGTATTGCATAACGGGCGCATGATTGCGGAAGGCATTGCATTGTTGCCAGATTTTCGCGAGCCGCTTGCACGTTTGGTGCGACGGCTTATGGCTGAAACAGGCGAGTAAGGTTGACATATGAATGACCTCACGTTGATTGCTGAACTCGAGCCAGTTGCCGAGAAATTGCTTGAGCGTCACATGGGTGTTGCCAAAGAATGGTTTCCGCACGAAATGGTGCCGTACAGCCGTGGCAAAGATTTCGATCCAAATCACCAATGGGTTCCAGAAGATGCCGACTTTGGCGCTGCCGGCAGCGACATTGACGAAGCAGTTCGTGGTGCGTTGTATTTAAACCTGCTCACCGAAGACAATTTGCCGTATTACTTCCGCGACATTGACCGCCTGTTTGGTAGCGACTCTGCGTTTGGCGCATGGGCTCGCAACTGGACTGCTGAAGAGGGTCGTCACAGCATTGTGATGCGCGACTATTTCACCGTCACTCGCGCAGTTGACCCTGTGCAACTAGAGCGTGCCCGCATGATTCAGGTTCGTTCTGGTCAGGTGCCAGCACCGCAGGATGCTTTTGAAGCATTGTCGTATGTGAGCATGCAAGAACTTGCCACACGCATTTCGCATCGCAACACGGGCAAGTTCATGACCGACCCAATTGGCACCGAAATTATGTCTCGCGTGGGTAACGACGAGAACTTGCATTACTTGTTTTACCGCGACCTCACTGCTGCAGCGTTTGAAATTGACCCATCGGCAACGGTGCTAGGTCTTGACCGCGCGGTCAGCACGTTTGCAATGCCTGGTCTTGGCATTCCTGACTTCGATCGCATTTCCAAAGCTGTTGCCAAAGTTGGCATTTACGACTTGCTCATTCACCACGACCAAATTCTTGAACCGTGCATTAGGCGCCACTGGAAGTTGGAAGAAGTGACTGGCCTAAGTGACGAGGCTGAGCGCGCCCGCGAGAACATCTTTAAGCAGATGGCCCGCACCCAAAAAGTGGGCAAGCGCCTTGCGGGCGACCGCGTCGACGCCTGAAACGCACCCCAAACCTTCTTCGCTTGACTCGGTGGCTAATCACTGGTGAACTATGTGCATGGCTAATGCAACCTTCACCAGCATGGATGTGTCGACAAAAGAAGAGTGGCTAAACATTGGCGCGGAGACCGCGAAAAACCAGCCGCGCGTTGCCGAAGGAATTTTGAACATGTTGCGCGGCATGGACACGATCATTGATGGTTTCGTAACCGACCAGCTGACACACGCATTGCAAACCGCCACCATGGCAGAGCGCGCAGGAGCAGACGATGAAGTAGTGGTTGCCGCGTTGTGCCACGACATTGGCAAAGCAATCAGCGTGCCGAACCACCCGGCAATTGCTGCCGCAATTTTGAAGCCATATGTTCGACCAGAAGTGCACTTCATGATTGAGGCGCACCAAGATTTTCAAGGGCGCCACTACTACGGCCACTTCGGAATGAACCCTGATGCACGTACAAAGCACGAAGGACACCCTGCATACGACTTGGCGGCAAAATTTGCTGATGAGTGGGATCAGAAAGCATTTGACCCGAACTATGACACGTTGCCACTCGAGCACTTTGAAGACCGAGTGCGTGCGGTGTTTGCAAAAGCAAAATTTGTTGCGGCTGACTAAATGATGCGCAGCAATTCGCTGCCCATGTATGACTTCCCGGAAGTTCAGACTTCAACGAAGGCGATACTTGACGCACTGAGCGAAGCATTTTCGAAACTTAGCGACGTATCACAACCAGCATTTCCTGAAAGTTCCATTCATGCCGACCTGATGCGCATGTGGAAAGACGACGCAACGTTGTTCAGCCAGTCATGTGGGTTGCCGTTTGTAGAAGACCTGCACGACTACGTGGACATCGTGGCCACATTGAAATGGACGGGCATTAGCGATGAGCGTGGCTGGTACCGAACGGTCATCGTTGCTCGCGAAGAACTTGGCGTTGTAACGCTCGGTGAAGTGGGTGGAATGCAACCCGTCATCACCAACCAGCAGAGTTTGAGCGGTTGGTGCAGTCTTGGTGTTGCGCTGAGCGACATTGGCGCGGATGCCTCGTATGTGTTGCCATACGTTGAAAGCGAAGGACACGCCAAGAGCCTGCAGTTCTTGCAAGACAAGCGCGCAGACTTTGCATCTATTGACCCAGGCACCTTTCAGTTGCTGCAACGTCATCGTCCAGCACTGACAAACGGTCTACGAATTATTGGGAACGGGCCACATGTGCCTGCCACGCCGATGCATGTGTCAAAAGTTCGATCAGCAGATTTCGATGCTTTGCAGGCTGCAACGCTTGAAGTATTTTCACGCCCCGAATTGGCTGGTGCGCGAGCAGACATTGGCATTGATGGCGCAGTTGCAATAAGCCCAAGCGATTACTCGCTCATTCCTGGTCTGGTTGCTCGGGCGAATGCCGTATTGCCCCGACGCTAGGCAATAGGCGAGACTAGAAGCCTTATGTCCGGACCTCGCCCAGTAGTTGCCCCTCGCGGAACCGAATTGTCTTGTGCCAACTGGCAGATCGAGGCTCCGTATCGAATGTTGCAAAACAACCTCGACCCAGAAGTTGCCGAGCGACCAGACGATTTAGTGGTGTACGGCGGAACAGGACGCGCTGCGCGCAGCTGGGACGCATACGACGCCATGTTGCGCACCATGCGCACCATGAAGCCAGACGAAACCATGTTGGTGCAGTCAGGCAAACCAGTAGGCGTGTTTCGCACGCACGAGTGGGCTCCTCGTGTGTTGTTGGCGAACTCCAACTTGGTGGGCGAATGGGCAACATGGGACGAGTTCCGTCGCCTCGAACACATGGGTCTCACCATGTACGGCCAGATGACCGCAGGCTCGTGGATTTACATTGGCACGCAGGGAATTTTGCAAGGTACATACGAATGTTTCGCCGAAATTGCGCGACGCAAATTTAACGGCACGCTCGCTGGCACCATCACGCTGACTGCTGGTCTTGGTGGAATGGGTGGAGCACAACCGCTCGCCGTCACCATGAACGACGGTGTTGCACTGTGCATCGACGTTGATGCATGGCGTGTGAATCGTCGCGTTGAAACTCGCTACCTTGACGAAGTTGCCGACTCGCTTGAAGATGCAGTTGCACGTTGTGAAAAAGCAAAAGCAGAAAAGCGCAGACTCTCGGTTGGTGTTGTTGGCAATGCTGCTGACATGTTTCCGA
>CAITUB010000111.1 GCA_903895515.1 uncultured Acidimicrobium sp.
CCATGGATTCCGGAGAAGGTCAACCTGAAAGCAATGCTCAAGCTTGCACCTGAAGTATTGGTGAAGCCTGAGTGGTTGTGGTCGTTTGCAAAAACTGGTCGCATTCCAGACCTGACTGCACCGAACATGCAAAAGCCTGGCGAAGATGCTCCAACATTTTTTGGCGCGTACTACGAATGGATGCAGACAACGCTTCCAACGTGGGAAGACATTGCGTGGTTGCGCCAGCAGTGGGGTGGACCTTTCATGGTGAAGGGCGTTAGTCGAATTGACGATGCAAAGCGTGTGGTTGGTCTTGGTGCGACTGCGCTTTCGGTTTCGAACCATGGTGGAAACAACTTGGATGGAACCCCAGCGCCAATTCGCGCTCTTCCCGCAATTGCCGATGCTGTTGGTTCACAAATTGATGTGTTGCTCGACGGTGGTGTGCGACGCGGTAGCGACGTGGTGAAGGCCATGGCACTTGGTGCTCGCGCGGTCATGATTGGTCGCGCATATTTGTGGGGTCTCGCTGCAAATGGACAGGCCGGAGTAGAAAACGTGCTCGACGTAATTCGTGGCGGTATTGACTCCGCGTTACTTGGCCTAGGTAAGTCACATGTCAATGAACTCACTCGCGACGATGTCGTTGCGCCTGCAGATTTCTTCCGCAAACTAGGCGCGTAAGCGCAGAATACGAGTTGCTCATGGCGCGTCGGACACGAAGTTTCGAACCAAATGCGTCGAAGTCAGTAACTCTTCCAGGTGGGCAAATTGCCCACGAGTTACACGTTGAACAGTCGCGCCGTTTAGCCCGCTCATTCAGCGAAGTACGCCCAGGCGTGTGGTGCTTTGTTGGTAACGGATTATCGAATCAGTCATTTATTGATGCCCCTGAAGGAATTATTGCAATCGATACGGGTGAATCTATTGAAGAAATGAATGAGGCGATCGCAGAATTGCGCAACGTGTCGGCCCGTCCAATTGTTGCGGTGATGTACACACACTTTCACTACGTTGATGGCACAAAGGCTGTTATTGCAGAAAATGGTGGCAAGGCAGTTCCTATTTGGGGGCACGAAAAGATTGCTGAGAATCGTCGTCGTACTGCCAGTGAAATCGCGCCTGCTTATGGCCGTGGTTTGGTTGAACAGTTCGCTATGCAGCTTCCAGAAGACGGTGAAGATGGTCGAGTAAATGTTGGCCTTGGTCACTTTTATCGCAACCCGAAACATGCTCCGTTTACTCCTGGATTCATAGAGCCAACCCACACGTTTGGGTCAGCGGCATCGATCAATGTTGCTGGCTTGGATATTGAAGTGACACACGCACCGTCGGACGCCGATGATTCGGTGACGTACTGGATTCCATCGCTTGGTGTGGCAGTGAACAACTTGGTGTGGCCAGTGCTGTTCAACGTATTCGCCATTCGTGGCGAGGAATATCGGGATCCACGCGTGTTGTTGCGCGGAATCGATCACTTACTTTCACTCAATGCGCAACATTTAGTTGGCGCACATGGTCCGCACATTTCTGGTGCGCAAGAAATTGCTGATCGTGTGACGAAGTATCGCGACTCCATCCAATTCATGTGGGACCA
>CAITUB010000112.1 GCA_903895515.1 uncultured Acidimicrobium sp.
GGAAGTCGAAGGCGTTCCAACGCCGATGACCGTGCTGCTTCCCGCAGCATTTCCTGAACATTCCAATTTCACCAACCCGGCAGAAAAGTAGGGCGACATGACACCAGTTCTTACCGATGCACAGCTCGCTCAGTTTCATAATGATGGATTTGTTGTTTTGCCAAAGTTTGCTAGTGATGAAGCATGCTTGGCTCTACGTGAACGCGCCATGCAACTTGCGAAGGAACATGTTCCTTCTCCAGAACAGGCCACCATTTTCACTGCAGACTCCAATGCAAAACATGCTGCCGATCAGTACTTTCTTACGAGTGGCGACAAGATTCGTTGTTTTTTTGAAAAAGATGCTTTTGATGAACAAGGGAAACTGCGTGCAGAAGCACATTTGTGCCTGAACAAGCTCGGTCACGCAATGCACGACCTCGATCCTCAGTTCAGCAAGTTCAGTCACAACGAAAAACTTGCGGCATTGGCTAACCAAATTGGCATGCAAGACCCGAAGTTGCTGCAGAGCATGTACATCTTTAAACAACCACGCATTGGTGGCGAAGTGAATAGCCACACCGACCACACGTTCTTGTGGACCGAACCGCAGTCAGTCGTAGGTTTTTGGTTTGCCATCGACGATGCCACAACGGAAAATGGTTGTATGTGGGCGCTTCCAGGTGGCCACAAAATCCCTGTGAAATCACGGTCGCGCGTGAACGCAGATCGCACTGCTAGTTACATGGAAGTATTCGATGAAACGCCATACCCAACTGAAGGCCTCGTACCACTTGAAGCCGAGCGCGGAACTTTGGTGCTGCTGAATGGAACTCTTCCTCACTTGAGCGGACCAAACACCAGCGACAAACCGCGCCACGCGTACACCATTCATGCAATTGATAGCCACGCCCATTATCCAGCGGATAACTGGCTACAACGTCCAAGCCTGGTGATGGCTGGGTTTAACGACTAGTTCGTTATTTAACGAGTAGTTCGGCAATTTGCAGCGCGTTCAATGCTGCACCTTTGCGCAAGTTGTCATTTGAAATAAACAACGCCAAACCCCTGTTGCCATCGACTGAAGAATCTTGGCGAATACGACCCACATAACTTGGGTCTTGGCCTGCAGCAAGTAATGGTGTGGGAATTTCTTCCACTATTACTCCAGGAGCCTTTGACAAAATTTCTGTGGCTTGAGCAGCCGTGATTGCACGCTCAAACTCCACATTGATACTGAGTGAGTGACCAGTAAACACCGGCACTCGAACACACGTACCCGATACGCGCAAATTTGGAATGTGCAAAATTTTACGGCTCTCATTGCGCAGCTTTTGCTCTTCGTCTGTTTCAAGCGATCCATCGTCCATCAATGAACCAGCTATTGGCAAGACGTTAAATGCAATTGTGCGTGCAAATTTTTGTGGTTCAGGAAACTTCACGGCCTTGCCGTCATAGGTCAATGCTTCAGCCGTTGGCGCGGCACTCTTTGCCTGCACATCAAGTTCGCTGACACCTGATACTCCTCCACCGCTTACTGCTTGATACGTGCTGGCAATCATGCGTACAAGACCCGCTGCATCATGCAGTGGCTTCAGCACTGGCATTGCAGCCATTGTTGTGCAGTTTGGGTTAGCAATAATGCGCTTCTTAGCGAGTGCAACATCTTCAGGGTTTACTTCAGAAACTATTAGTGGAACATCTGGATTCATGCGCCATGCAGATGAATTGTCAATGACCATTGCGCCAGCATTTGCGTACTTCTCGGCAAGTGCGCGCGATGTGGTGGCACCTGCGGAAAACAGCACCACATCAAGTCCGTGCGGGTCGGCTTGCGTTGCGTCTTCAACAACGATCTGCTGGCCATTCCATTCAATGATCGAACCTGCAGAGCGTGATGATGCAAACAGTCGAAGCGTGGTGACAGGATATTTTCGCTCGGCAAGCAACTGTCGCATTACCGTTCCGACCATTCCTGTTGCGCCAACTATTCCTACATGCATGGCGATCAGACTAACGCAACCACATCTCCACTTGCTCTGCAGTTAAATTGCTGCCGCACAAAACTGTGGCAAGTTTCTTGCCGCGCAATGACTGGTGCTCAAGCACTGCCGCAATACCTGCAATACCTGCTGGTTCAGTGACGAGGCCAGCTTTTTCGAACACAACTTTCATTGCGGTTTTCAGTGCGTCTTCGGACACCAGCAACACATCATCGACTATTCCCATCATGTCGGTCAGTGCTTCAGGTACCGGCGTGCGGACGGCGATTCCGTCGGCAATGGTGTTGGCCGATTCGCGTTCAATAACTGACCCTGACTTCCATGAGGCGTGCATGGCGTCGGCAGTAGCGCTGGAAACGCCAATGACTTGCGTGCTTGGCGAAACATGCTTGATCCAGCGAGCCATTCCCGTGATTAATGCCCCATTTCCAAGGGGAATGAGCACAGCGTCATACGACGCACCATTCATGAGCTCCACGGCAATTGAGCCTGCACCTTCAGAAATGGCAATGTCGCGACCATCTTCCACAAAGTGCGACCCGGTTTCTGCACAAAATGCTTTGGCATGATCTTTCGCGGCATCGAAGTTGTCTCCCATTTGCCGGACCTCTGCACCCATCGAACGCATGCGATCAATCTTGAGTGGGTTCGCAGTTGTTGCGCTGTAAATAATGAGTGGTCGATTATTACTCCGACAGACATAGGCCATGGCCTGACCAAAGTTTCCCGCGGTTGCGCACACCAAATTCTGGTCGCGAAACGTTTCTCGTGTTTCGCTCATAAAAAAATCTGCACCACGACCTTTAAAACTGCGTATCGGATTCAGCGTTTCTACTTTCAACACCATGTCGGCACCAAGTGCTTGCGACAGTGGTTCACAGTTGTACTGCGGAGTACCGGTGAATACCGGATCAATTACTCGCGCCGATCGTTCAATATTTTCAACGGACAATCGATGCATAGCCATACTCAATTCCCTTCAACAGTTGCCGATAGCCACCAATGGCTTTTGTTCACTCGCTTCATTGGTTTTACCGTCACTCCTAGAGTTTTTACTGTCCGAGTGGTCTTTGCAGAATGATGCACCACCACGTTGGTGATTCGTTTTCCACTAGGAGCATTCGCAGAAATATGAGCCAGCACTTGGTCGGGACTCAAACGATTGGCCTGCCAACCAAGTCGCGTTGACCAACGTGTCACTGCAAGTCGTTTTCCAACAACAGGTATTCGCCACAATCGGCGCATTGCAATACCAAGTGGCAACAACCCGGCATCTGCGCGCACCCAGGTGCGATAGTTCAACAACAGTGTTCCACCCGTTCGAGTTACGCGCATGGCCTCCGTAGTTAAAGACAGGGCATCATTTTTTTCGCAATGCTGAAGCGTGATGTACGAAAATACAATGTCGACACAATTATCGGGAAGTTGCAATGTGCTGCCATCTGCAACATGAGTGGTGCGCAGTTTTGAAACATCTCCGTGCTTGCCAACGGTTTCGTGGCAGCGCTCAAGAAATGCGGCATCCACGTCAGCTGCAACTACGGCAAAACACTGCTTCGTGAAGGCTGCGGTCATACGGCCGATGCCGCTTCCAATTTCTAACAATGTTATGTTCGCAAGCGATTCAGGGCTGAAGCCGAATTGATGTATGTAACGCCGCACTTCTTCGTCGCCAGTGCGCACAAAGTCTGCAAGCGTTAAATCTGAGCCGGTTTCGTTGTTAAATACCCAACCCGTTTGGCGCACTACCTCGTCGGCCGTACCACCTGTTTCTGTGCGGTTTCCTGCACTTTTCCAGGGGGTGAACTGGGTTCGCCACTTCGGTGAATTGTCGTGTGTCATTGCACCGACAAACTTAGTTGCTATTTCCGATCTGGAAGCGGAGCTGAATAGTCTTCGCCGCTGTCAAGGTCAAACGCTGTATGCAAAGCGCGAACTGCTTTTTCTAATTCCGAACGCTCGACCACAACAGAGATGCGAATGGTGCTCGTGGAGATCATTTCAATGTTCACACCATTGTCGGCAAGTACGCGGAACATCTTTGCTGCAATTCCAGGACTGGACTTCATGCCTGCACCAACAAGAGAAAGCTTGACAATATTTTCGTCTTTGTTTATACCTGTTGCACCAACTTCATCGCCAACCTTTTTCAAAATTGGTTCTGCAGTTGCGATGTCGCCAATTGGCAATGTAAACGAGATGTCTGTTGTGCCATCAATTGATGTGTTCTGCACGATCATGTCAACGTTTACGTTTGCTCCAGCAAGAGACTCGAACAGCAGTGCAGACACACCTGGGCGGTCAGGCACACCGAGCAAGGTCATCTTTGCCTCTCCCACATCGTGAACTACTCCAGAGATAATTGGCTCTTCCATTTTTCGCTTCCTCTCCTCGTCAATTCCGCGCACCCACGTGCCTTCTTCCCAGGTAAAACTTGAGCGCACATGAATTGGCACATTGTGATTGCGTGCGAATTCAACTGAACGCAAGGCCAGCACTTTGCTTCCAGCGCCTGCCATTTCCAGCATCTCGTCAAAACTCAATTCCTTCAGTTTGCGAGCCTGCGGAACGAGACGCGGATCAGCACTAAACACACCAGTGACGTCGGTGTAAATCTCGCATGCATCTGCTTTCAGTGCAGCTGCAAGCGCAACAGCAGTGGTGTCGCTTCCACCGCGACCAAGCGTGGTGATTTCGCGCTCAGTGCTCACACCTTGGAAACCGGCAACGACTGCAACTTTTCCTGCAGCCAATGCTTCGCGTACACGGTCGCCCTTGATTTCTAAAATCTTTGCTTTGGTGTGCGAGGTATCGGTGATAATTCCCACCTGGCTACCCGTAAAGCTCATGGCGTCGCAACCAACGTCATGTAGCGCCATGCACAACAGCGACATCGAGATTCGCTCGCCAGTGGTGAGCAGCATGTCCATCTCACGACCTTGCGGATTGCTCGATACTTGGCGCGCGAGCTCCACCAAGTTGTCTGTTGCCTTGCCCATTGCAGACACCACTGCGACCACATCTGTGCCCTGCGCCCGAAGCGCGGCGATGTGCTTTGCCACATTGCGCATGCGGTCTGGGTCGGCCACCGAAGTGCCACCATATTTTTGAACGATCAATGCCACAGGTTCTTTACGCTACTTGGGTCGCGAGTAACCTTCATAAATCATGGGAACTGACAAGCGCAACCGCAAAAAAGAAAACCGCCGCCAACGACTCGACGACTTGGCAAAGCAACAGCAGCGCAAACGCACCCGAAAGCTCGCCACTCGCGCGGCTATTTTTATCGCCGTAGTTGTGGGCGTTGCTCTCATTATTTCTGTTTCGGGTGGCTCAGATTCAACCACCACGAACGACACCACAGTGGACACTACGGCTACAGCACCAGTTGAGGGTCGCGCCATTACTGGCGACACCCCATGCCCAGCCGTTGATGGCAGCGAAGCTCGTGCCTCCACGTTTGAAAAGGCTCCAAGTAATTGTCTTGACGCGGGAAAGAACTACACCGCAGTAGTCACCACGAACAAGGGTGAATTCACCATCGTGCTTGACCAGAAAAAAGCACCTCTGGCCGCGAATAACTTTGTCACGCTTGCGCGTTACAAGTACTTCGACAACACACAATGCCATCGCGCAATTCTTGACTTCGTAGTTCAGTGCGGAGACCCAACTGCAACGGGAAGTGGTGGACCTGGTTACTCATTCGCCGATGAATTGCCGCAAGCAGGCGAATACAAACTTGGTTCAATCGCCATGGCGAACTCTGGTGCAAACACCAACGGCAGCCAGTTCTTCATCATTACCGGCGACCAAGGAATTTCGTTGCCGCCGAGTTACACCTTGTTTGGTCAGGTAACGAGCGGTCTTGACACCACCGTGCCAGCACTGAACGCTGCGTCAAACCCAGACCCTGCAGCAAATGGTGTGCCGACTCTTGAAACCATCACCATCGTGAGTGTGGTGATTACCGAAAGCTAAACCAATTCGTTTAGTTCGTTGGCAGTGGGCCATGCAATACCACTGCGCCATGTGTTGACCACGTTCCGTTTTTATAGATCAATGCTGCACCTGTTGGAATTTCTGCAACAGATGTATTGGCCAAACTCAATGTGCGCTGCAACCGCTCGTCTGGCCATTTTTCCGATTCGGTAACTGCGGCAATTCCGCTAACAAGTCCAAGTCCTAACGCAAATGCTCCTCCGCGAGGATCGACCATTGGATCGCACATTGCTGCCGCACTGCCAGCAGTTGCAACTACGCATGGATGAGCTGCAACAGCATCAAAAACCACCGTGTCTTTCAATGTTGATCGCAAGTGGATTGGCGAATCACCAACCACATAGACCACTGCGGCCTGCGAAATAATTGTTGCGAACGATTCTTCTCGAGCATCCGCACGCGAATACACGGCACATAACTTTGTCGTGATCCCCAATCGTTTTGCCCACGCAACACTGAGTTGCACTAGATCATCAGGATTTTCAAATGCTTCAGCAGTCGGCAAAATGGCAACGTATCCAGGATGTGCGCTCAGAATTTGCGCATCTAATTCATCGTTGGCGGTAAATGGTCCGCCACCCTGCAGCACCACGTATTGAGTCATTAACGCGAACTTACCACCGATTATTTACGCTTATTGTTCAAGCAACAGCGCTGAAAGCGACTGAATTTCGCTTTCACTCACACCGAGCGACCGCACGTAGTTAATGACCGAACCATGGGCAGAAACCAAGTCGTTCAAAATCACTTGCATCGCTTGTGGTTCTGCAGCCAAATACACCGGATTAATTTCCGTCCATCGTGTCGCCATTTCTGGATAATGCAATTTTGCCCACGAAATGGTTTTTTCAATTGACCTGCGGGTTAAGCCATAGTCAGCGCAAATAACGTCGTCTGGGACGCCAACGGTTGACAAAATAAGAGCGGCAAGTACTCCAGTGCGATCTTTTCCAGCAGCACAATGAAACACTGCAGGAACATTTTCTTGATTGCTCAAAATTCTAATTGCAAGTGCAAATTTTTCGGACCCGATTTCTAATAGATCGCGATAGCCCCACACCAGGAACTCAACGGGGTCTTCGATCTGAGGTGTTTCTTTCGAATCTGACCACGTTGCATCCACGATAGATACATGGTGGAAGTCAACCTCAATATCTTCGAGCGGGAAAATACCCTGCTCCCGTTGTTCGCGTTTTGTACGCAGATCAATGACTGATTTCAATCCCAGCGATTCAACGATCTCAATATCCGATTCCGCACGCAATCGATGCAGTCCATCAGCGCGAAACAGGGTGCGCCACTTTGTCGTTGCTCCACTTGCAGTTGGGTAACCACCGAGGTCTCGAAAGTTGTGTACTTGTTCCATTTGAACCAAGCGGTCCGGGTGATCTAGCAGGCTAAGGAATTGATCGGATGACATCTCACTGAACCTACCGATACCCAGCAACGCCAAGGGGACCTGTCGGTTACCAGTTGGTAAACAGATGTCTGAATTGAGTACGGTTTTCATCCATGACAACCAACAATGTTCAACTCGTCGGCGTGTGCGGATCCGGAATCATGGGGGCAGGACTCGCTGAAGTCGTTGCTCGCGCTGGAGTGGACGTGATTGTTCGCTCGCGCACACTTGATGGCGCAAAGTCGATGCTTTCTGCAATTGAAAAGAACCTCGACAAGCAAGTAGCGAAGGAAAAGATGACTGTCGATCAGCGCAATGAAGTGCTGTCACACATTCGCATCACTGACTCATTGAATGACCTTGCATCATGCGACCTCGTCATTGAGTCAATCGTTGAAGAACTTGCGCCAAAACAAGCGCTGTTCAAAGAACTTGACGCCATTGTGAAGCCAGATGCAATTTTGGCAACAAACACCAGCACGCTCGCTGTGGTGAAACTTGCCGAAGCAACAAACCGTCCAGACAAAGTATGTGGCATTCACTTCTTCAACCCAGCAGTACTCATGCCACTTGTTGAAGTGATTCGCCCCATTACTGCAAGCGACGAAACCATTGCTCGCGCAAATGCGTTTGTTGCAACATGCAAGAAAGACCCTGTGCAGGTGCTTGATCGCGCCGGATTTATTGTGAATGCATTGCTCTTCCCTTACCTCAACAACGCAGTCAAAATGCTTGAGGCTGGAACGGCAAACATGGAAGACATCGACACCGCGATGAAGGGTGGCTGCAACTTCCCAATGGGACCATTCGCGCTGCTCGACCTCGTTGGCCTTGACACCTCGGTATCAATCCTTGACGCGTTGTACGCAGAGTTCAAAGACGAAAACTTTGTTCCTGCAAAAACATTGCGCACGTTGTTGGCTGAAGGCAAGCTTGGCCGCAAGACAAAGCAAGGATTTTTCAGCTACTAAATCTCATGTGGAACAACACACCTCAGTTACTTGACGAGTGTCGTTGGAAATTTCCACCATCGAAGGAATGGCCAAAGAGCGATCTCGTTGGTCGCGGAGCAGACCTGCAGCCTGAAACACTGATTCATGCGTACATGAATGGTGTATTCCCAATGTCGTCAGAACTCGCACTTGGCGAAGATGACGTTGCTTGGTGGTCGCCGTTATTGCGCGGAGTTATTCCACTAGATGCATTACGCGTAACGCGATCAATGCGTCGCAGCCAGCGCAAATTTCACATCAAAATTGATACATGCTTTGAACGCGTAATGCGCGGCTGTGCCTCCCCCGAACGACCGGGTGGGTGGATAAACGAGCGATTCATTGCTGCATACGTTGAGCTACACAAACTTGGGTGGGCACACAGCGTTGAAGTATTTGACGAAAACGAAGTACTCGTAGGTGGACTGTACGGGGTGCGCGTCGGCCGACTATTCGCAGGTGAATCCATGTTTCACCTCGTGCGAGATGCTTCAAAAGTGGCGCTGATGTACCTGGTCGACACCATGAACCACGACGGCATGACACTGCTTGATGTGCAGTGGCTGACCCCACATCTTGAATCGCTTGGCGCAGTGGAAATTCCTCGCTCCGAGTATCTCCATCGTCTTTCAGTGGCCCTCAACCCGTAACCTTGATTTATGGCCAATCGTCGCGACGAACCCTGGTTGATGCGCACCTATTCGGGTCACTCCACCGCTGCAGCATCGAACGAGTTATACCGAATGAACCTGGCAAAGGGCCAGACGGGGTTGTCCATTGCGTTCGACCTCCCGACCCAAACGGGTTACGACCCTGACCACATTTTGGCCCGTGGCGAAGTAGGCAAAGTTGGCGTGCCGGTTGCACACCTTGGTCACATGCGCACGCTTCTCAATGGAATTCCACCTGCAGACATGAATACGTCAATGACGATCAATGCACCTGCCGCATGGCTGCTTGCTCTGTATGTGGCAAACGCGCAAGAACAAGGTGCCGTCACCTCTGAACTTCGCGGTACTACTCAAAATGACATTTTGAAGGAATACCTCTCGCGTGGAACTTTTATTTTTCCACCGGCAGCATCGCGCCGAATCATCGTTGACATGATCGTGTGGTGCTCGCAAAATGCGCCGACGTGGAACCCCATGAACGTGTGCTCGTACCACTTGCAAGAAGTTGGTGCTACCCCTGTTCAGGAAATTGCCTTTTCACTCGCAAATGCAATTGACATTCTTGATGCGGTTCGCGCTAGTGGAAAAGTAAGCGACGAACAGTTCCCGCAAGTATTTGCTTCAATTTCATTTTTTGTTAATGCCGGCATCCGCTTTGTTGAAGAAGTGTGCAAAATGCGTGCATTCACAGAACTCTGGGACCGCATTGGTTTAGAGCGTTATGGCATTACCGATGAACGTGCTCGACGCTTCCGCTATGGCGTTCAGGTGAACTCGCTCGGCCTCACCGAAGCTCAGCCAGAGAACAACATTCAACGCATTGTGTTGGAAATGTTGGCTGTCACACTGTCAAAGTCGGCGCGTGCACGAAGTGTTCAATTACCTGCATGGAACGAAGCGCTTGGTCTTCCACGCCCATGGGACCAACAGTGGTCGCTGCGCATGCAACAAGTACTCGCATTCGAAACTGACTTACTTGAGTACGAAGACATCTTTACTGGTTCACACGTCATAGAAGCTCGCACTGCCGAACTTCGCGACGCTGCGTGGCAAGAAATGAGCGAGATCGTTGAAATGGGCGGAGCATTTGATGCAGTTGATTCGCTGAAGGGTCGCTTGGTCTCATCCATGGCTGAGCGCACGCGCCGAATTGAAACTGGCTAGCAAACCGTTGTAGGTGTGAATCGATTTACGGAATCCACCGATTCGCCGCTCAGTGGTGCCGACA
>CAITUB010000113.1 GCA_903895515.1 uncultured Acidimicrobium sp.
ATTTACTCATTGCAGTGAAAGCGGCAGTTCAAACCAAATAGTCAAGCTGTATTTCACGCCACTAGTAATTGGTGCACTGAGGTGCGGGTGTGTAACCAAACTTGGCCACGCAATCAGTGACCCAACCGACATGTCTGCATTAGAAAATCCCTGACGAGGAAATTGCAATTCAGCACCCGTGTAGTCATTGTTTAACTTCACACTCGCCGACACCTGCGCAACGTCGTGATGAATGCGCAATTCTTCTTGGCCGCCAATTTCATAACGAATGATGAATACGTCATTAATGCCGTGATAGTCGATCAGTGGCCAATGTTGTTGTAGTTGAGGCCAGATACGAATACCCATGTCGTTTTGTACCGCTTCAAACAAGTTTGGGCTGATGGCAGCAAGCGAAATTTCCTGACCGGGCACTGGGTCGCTTTCGTGCGACGTATACCCACCAACAAGATCGGCTGCGCGTATGAGTGCCGCACAAAACTCTGGTGTCCAACACGACATGGCGTACATCTCTGATGCGACTTCGTGGATAGAGACCGACTCATCGATGATGTCTTGATAGGACAAGATGCGCGAAAGGTCATCAACTGGATTGTGGGGGTGAGTATCCATTGCATCCATGGTGACACGGATGGGCTTCTAAACAGTTGCACTGCTTGCAAACATGGGAAATCGGCGGAAACCCTCACTGGTAGGCTGTTTTGTAATGGGAATCTTGAATCGTGAAGTTGGGGAAGTTGAACTTATTCCAGTAGCCAAGGGAATTATCACTCGTTGGTGGATCGTGCTCATTGCCGCACTGCTTGGAACTGTCGCCATGTGGTCACAAGAGAGCGACCTCTCCACCATGCCAACCTCTATTGAAGTCGTGCGAACATATGAGTCTCGCGATGAAACCGCTCTGCTTTCTCTCGTTGGAATTGACCCGGCCACAGTAAGTCCGTTCCCAAGTTTTGAACATCAGATACTTCAGATTCAAGAACCAGCGACACGAGATGCGATCTCGGCAAAGATTGGATTTGACGTCCGGGTTTCTATTTCGCGCTCTGAGCAACGATTCTCGCTTCTCGACACAGTTGAAGGTGATGGTAAAACCAAGTTCACATTTTTGTCAGTGGGAACCCCTACCTACACATTTTTTTGTTCAGCTACATCAGAGGACAACTGCAATACGGCCCTTGACGAATACCAGACTCAACTGCAGGAAATCCGAAAACAAAGCATTGTTTCCGGATTAGACCGACTTCAACTCTTACTTGAATCATTGTCACTAAACACAGCATCAAATTCAGAACAGATTTCCGCCTTAAAAGCTACTAAGCCTCTCATCAAGGGTGAGCTCGCACTCCTTTCGACAAAAACCGATGCCATAGGTGCAACAGTGTCAACTGTTAAATCATCTACTTACGTGTTTGGGTTTCTTGGCGGCGCACTCGTTGGTCTACTCATCGCCCTGCAACTCACACTGATTGATAAACGGGTGCGCTCACTGAACCAATTAGCTAAACGATTTGAAGCGCAAGCACTGCTGGGCACGGTTACATCTGAACCAGCCAGCATTCAACACGTTGCTGCAGCAATTGTCGCGCGCGCACATACGTTGTCACTAACTTCGGTAGCCATCGTTCCTGTTGATGAACAAACTTCAGCGAAGATTTTGGTAGAGCAACTTCATGTAGTTACTTCGCCAATGGGAGTGACGGTTGTTTCACTTGCCAATATTTCTTCCTTGTCTGCGCAAGACTTAGTTTCCTCAACTTCTGGGATGATTGCTCTTGTCACGCAAGGAGTTTCAACCATTGACAAAGTTGCGGCAACGTGGTCGGTGTTGGAAAATGCTCAGAAGCCAATGCTTGGCGTAATTCTTGCGGATTCAGCAATCTAATTCGCTATGAGTGTTGTTAGCGATCGAGTGCGCAGCGTTATTGAACGATTGATTCACTCTCCCCGCTTTGTCGTTCTGAGTTCGCTTGCACAATTTGTTATTGACATGGTGATTTGGTCGCTGACCGCGATTGCCGCTTCGTACGCACGTTTCGAGTACCAGGGCCACCATGATCCATTCGGTGCGACGAAGTCCTCGGTACTGCGGATATTGCCATTCGTGCTCGTTGTTCACGCAATTGTGGGTTACGTCGTAGGTATTTACCGTCGACGCTGGAGGTATGGAAGTTTTGACGAAATTGGCGGACTTGTGATTGCAACCTGCATCACCACAGCAATTCTCCTCGTACTTCGCTTCTTCGATAATTCAGTAAATCCGTTTCCGCGAAGCGTCATTATTCTTGCAGGGCTTGCAGGACTATGTTTTGTTGCTGCGAGCAGATACTTGTGGCGATTGGTACGTGAGCAGGTTCGCAGACCGTCGGCGCTTACTGCCGCAAAAATCTTGGTGTACGGGGCAGGCGAAGGTGGAATTCAAATGGTGAACACGCTGATGCGCAATCCATTATCGCCATATTTGCCTGTTGGATTTCTTGACGACAACCCAGACACACATCGCTTAAGCATTTCTGGAGTTCCTGTTTTGGGTGGCCGTGACCAATTGGCGCAGGCACGCACGCGAACCGGTGCAACAACATTGTTGATCGCGATCCCTTCTGCCGACAGCTCGTTGATCAGTGATATCAGTGCCCGAGCTCGAGCGCTTTCGATGGACGTGAAGGTGCTTCCTGCAGTGCAAAACCTGAACGAGCGTCCGTTGGATACCAGCGATATTCGCGACCTCACCGATGAAGACTTGCTCGGTCGTAGAAAAATTGTGATTGACCTGCAGCAAATTTCTGATTACCTCGTCAATCGTCGAGTTTTGGTTACCGGAGCTGGAGGCAGCATCGGTAGCGAATTGTGTCGCCAGCTTGCGCGATTTAATCCGGCGGAACTCATCATGCTTGACCGCGATGAAAGCGCATTACACGAAGTTCAGTTGTCGATTCATGGCCGAGCATTGCTCGACACTCCTCAAACTGTTCTTGCCGACTTACGTGACGAAGCCACCATCAATCACATTTTCGACACACGCAAACCCGAGGTGGTGTTCCATGCTGCTGCGTTGAAGCATCTTCCGCTTCTTGAGCGATACCCACTCGAGGCTTACCAAACAAATGTTTTAGGAACGCTTACATTGCTCAACGCTGCTCAACGAACAGGTGTGGGTGTGTTCGTCAATATTTCTACCGATAAAGCCGCTAACCCAATCAGCGTGCTTGGGTACTCAAAGCGAATTGCGGAACGAGTTACTGCTGCAGTAGGGCAATCTGCAACATCTGGAAAATACATGTCGGTTCGTTTCGGTAACGTCCTTGGATCACGCGGCAGCGTGTTGATGTCGTTCCGAGACCAGATTGCCAAAGGTGGTCCGTTGACCGTCACACACCGTGGCGTAACTCGATACTTCATGACCATTTCGGAAGCAGTGCAATTGGTCATTCAGGCTGGCGCAATTGGAAGCTCGGGCGAGGCACTGGTCCTCGACATGGGAACGCCCGTTTCCATTTACGACGTTGCCAAGCAACTAGTAGCCAACTCGGGAAAGCCAGTTGAAATTGAAATAGTTGGCCTTCGTGCAGGCGAAAAAGTGCATGAAGAACTCTTTGGCGAAGGTGAATCAGACACACGTCCACAACACCCGCTCATCTCTCATGTTCCTGTTCTACCCGTGGACCTTGGATTACTTGTCCCAAACCCAACGGATGCACGTGAAACAATGCTGCGAATTATCGCTAACTAGCTCACTTTTTTATCTGGGGCCAATGCCATTACCAAAATTGGCCACAAGAAATAGTTAGTAACCAGAAATGGTTCAAAAAGTGCTGCGCTCAAGCAGAAAAAAATGAGGCAGAGTCGAACAACGTCGGTCTGTTGTGGGTGTTCCAGATTTCTCATTCGGTACAGAGCAAATACGAGATAGGCGCAAAACAACAGCCCCGCCAAGAGGCCACCACTCAACAGCGCGTCAAAGTACGCACTGTGGCTGTGGCCGATGTTTTCGACTGTCCAATATAAATCCAGTCGCCTGAATATCTGGTTGGACCAAGCAACACCCGATCCCCATCCAAACAACGGTCGCTCTAAGAAACCTGTCCACGAAAAGTCCCAAGCAAAAATTCGCTCCTGAAGCGCTGATTTTGGAAGCAACGTTCCATTTACCAAAGAGCTGAATTTGTACAACACCACCATCGAAACCACTAGCCCACCCGACAACACCGCAACTGAACTTCTCCACCACTGCTTTCGCGCATCACTTGCAATCACCTGATTCACACCGAAGGCACTTGCCCCGATCGTAAATACAACAATGGTGGAAAGAATTGATGTAAACGCCTTTGTATGAAACAGCACGATTAAGTCAAAAACTGCAACATCTATAACAACCACACCGACTGCAAACCGCCATTGTCGGGGAATTTTTCTGTACAGCGGAGCTACAACAAACAAAAGCGATATACATGCAACTGCCGCAACTGGGCCAAGGAGGTTTGGATTCACATACATTCCACTCCACTCTCTCCGCTCATATATTGACTCCGGCCAATTTCGGGCAATGGCGAAGCGTGAAACGAGTACCCCGACATGAGTAGCAAGAGACACGATGATCAGTTGCTGATGTCGAGAAAAACTTGTTGCTAAATACAGTCCAGTAGTTACACAAAGCGCGCCCTTTACGGCATTGCCGATTGCATAGGCGCCAAAATCGCTCATCACTGAAGTGATGAGAATCCACCCAACTAGTGCCACCAAAAAACTCTCGGCGGACTTCCACAACAGCAGTGGGTTTGCACGTCGGCCAAGTAAGAACAAAGCCGGTAACTGAACAACCACAAATGTTGATAAATGAGCTGCTTCGATTGGCAACGCCGAATTATTGAGTTGCGCATTACGCCACAACGTAAAAATCGGTCCAATGGTGAGGGCAAGTAGAGCGAGTACTCCGTACGCAATTTCAAGCCACACCAACCATCCATGCACATTGATGCGCTTGAGCTTCACCTCTACAAATCTACATCTCGGACTATCTCACTATGATTGGGGTGTGTCCACTGGCGAAGACGACCGAGATGAACTAATTAAGGAGTTGCTCGCCGAAGCACACGGTTTACGCATGAAAAATGAGCAGATCAGTTTGTATACCGAGAGCAAAATCGCCGAACTGGTGAAACTGCAGCGCGAATTACTCACCATCCGAGACGGATTTGAAACCGTGGTTGAGCAGCGAAACGATCTTGAAGGCAAATTGGCACAAGTAAACACCGAATTAGAGCACCTCGGAACCATCTACACCGCTATGACCGACCAGCGGGACAGGCTTCGCGGACGAGTTGCTGAAGTGGAAACCTCGCGTGCATTCCGCATCGGCAAACGCTTTATTCGTTTCGTGCCGTTTTTGAAAGAACACGAGAACCCAACGCAATGAAGCAATACCCCATCATTATTAATGTGCGGGACCGCGTTACGCATCTACAACAGCTTGTTGCGTGGCTTGAATCGCAAGGTCAAGAAAATATTTGGCTCTGCGACAACGCAAGCACGTATCCACCACTTGTTGAGTACCTCAAGTCATCACCTCACAACGTTCGATACAACGACATCAATCTTGGACACCGTGCACCATGGCTCAGTGGTCTTGCCTTTGAACTTGGGCTCGATTCACATTTCATTGTGACCGACCCCGATGTTGTGCCGTGCGAAGAATGCCCAGCAGATGTATTCGAGCACTTTGAGCGCGCGTTGAATACATACCCCGACATTGACAAGGTCGGATTTTCGCTCAGAATTGACGATATTCCCACGCACTACACGCATGCTTCAGAAGTAGTGAAGTGGGAATCGCAATGGTGGCTGGATGAGCGTTACCCCGGATTTTTCTATTCACCGATTGATACAACATTTGCCATGTATCGACCAGGTGAAGGTCACCTCAATCATCGTTCACTTCGTTCCGCCCCACCATATGTAGCGCGTCACATGCCGTGGTATGAAAACTCGGCAGTTCCTAACGAAGAACTTGAGTATTACCTTGCACACGCAGATTCATTGATCATTAACTGGGACGCCAAAGTGCTTCCAGCAAACCTTCGCGCACAGATCAACAACATGCGTAGCCGCTATTCACGAGCAACAAGTCGCTAAAATAACACTGCATGTCTGAGCCTGTGATTACCGTTGAATCGGTATCAAAAAACTTCCGTCTCTATCACGAGCGAAACAGATACATCAAGGCTGCACTGCTTCGTGGCCGTCGTGCTCGATTTGAAGAGTTCTGGGCACTCAACGATGTGTCGTTCAGTGTTGAAGAAAGCGCAACATTTGGCATTATCGGCTCAAATGGATCTGGCAAGAGCACCATGCTGAAATGCCTCATGGGCATTTACCGCCCAGAGCGCGGCCGCATTGCCGTACGAGGAAAAATTGCTGGATTGCTTGAGCTCGGAGCCGGATTCCACCCTGAATTATCTGGCCGCGAAAACGTGTTCTTAAATGGGGCCATTCTTGGAATGTCGCAAAAAGACATCACACAACAATTCGACAGCATTGTGGAGTTTGCAGGCCTTGAGCGCTTTATTGACACCCCGGTAAAGAACTTTTCGTCGGGCATGACGGTTCGCCTTGGTTTTTCCATTGCCACTCATGTTGAGCCTGAAGTACTGCTGATTGATGAAGTTCTTGGTGTTGGTGACCAAGCCTTCCAGCGCAAGAGTTCGGAAAAGATTGAAGAGTTTCGTCGAGATGGCAAGACAATCATCGTTGTAAGCCATGGTCTTGCAGCCATGCAGAACATGTGCCAAGAGGTGATTTGGTTAGAAAAAGGAAAGTTGAAAATGCGTGGGCCATCTGCTGATGTCATCGCCGCATATACCGGCGAAAGCTACGCAACCCACACTGAACGAGATGCCGACTTCCGCGAACGTTGGGGAACCGGCGAAGCACATTTCAATACCATTCGACTACTTAATGAAAATGGTCATGCAGTCGAGCGCATCAACACTCAAGATTCGGCAAGCATCGAATTGGCGATTACGCCACAAACGCGACTGGTTTCGCCGATCATCAAAGTTTCCATTGCCAAAATTGGTGGCGAAACAGTGTGGTCCACTACCTCGCAAAATGCACGACCACCAATTCGGGCATTGGCTGAACCAACCACATTGCGCGTATCGCTTGCCCACGTTCCTTTACTTGAAGGTACGTATTACATTTCTGCAACGTGCACAGACTCAACTGGCACTACCGAATACGACCACTGTCAAAACTGGGTTCGTTTCGACGTGCACCAAGAGCACCTGTTTGAAGATGGACTGGTGTCTATTCCATCTACATGGACTATTCAGTAACTGCTGTTACAGCTCTTCGGCAACACGGCGAGAGAGCCGCGAAAAAATTGCCCATCCGGCAATGAACACCAAAATTGACACCACCACCACATACAGCATTTCGCCCCAATTTGGCGCAGCCCCTCCGTACAACATGTGGCGGAATGTGAGAATGAATACCGCCATCGGATTCCACGTCAGGATGAAATCGATTGCTGCAGGAAGTTTTCCTTCTAGGCGATCTGGCGTGTAAATAATCGGTGTTGCAAAAAACATCACCTGAACCAAAATGCTCCACAAGTAACGAAGATCTCTGAAGAACACTGCCGCTGCCGAAAGTGCAAGCGCGAATCCCGCTGCATACACGGCAAGACACACCATGAGCAATATGGTGACCGGTAGCCACGGAATAACCGGGCTACCAGCAATGATGAGCGCAACTGCAAGCAATGTCATTTCAATTGACCACTGCACGAAACAAAAAATGACTTGAGAAATAACGAGTGTTTCGCGGGCGAAGGCAACCTTACGCACGAGCGATGCGTTGCTGAGCAAGGCATTCATTCCAAGGTTGGTGACTTGGGAGAAGAATCCCCAAGGCAAAATGCCACACAGCAAGTACAACGCGTACACATTTAAACCCGACGGCTTACCAATTGGTGCTGTTGCACCAAACACCACACCAAACACGAACGTATAAATCAACATGTTTGACAATGGGTTCAGCAATGACCATGCCCAACCAAGAAATGACCTGCGGTACTTCGAACGCAACTCTCGAAGCGTGAGGTTCCACAGCAAACTGCGGGATTCAAGGAGTTCTGAAAATGCTTGCACGACGATGAAAACCTTACCAATACTCAGTTGTGGGCGAGGGGGGACTTGAACCCCCACGTCCTTGCGAACACTGGCACCTGAAGCCAGCGCGTCTGCCATTTCGCCACTCGCCCGAATGGATGGTTTACCTTACCAACGCTCAATCACCGCACCAACGGGCGTAAATATGTGCGCGTGTAGTATTTGTTTGATGTCACACGCACATGATGCTCATGGCGAAATCGACTCGCTTGCCGATTTGCGCGATGCCTCGCGCGAGCGACTCCTCACCGAAATTGGCATGCTTCGCCAACAAAACGGTACTGCCGAACTCGCTGCAGCAAAGCGGGAAGTGCTCGCATCACGTGATGCGGTGTATGGCATGAGTGCAGAACTTGGCGAGCTTCGTGCTCGATTGAAGTCTGAAGTACAACATGCACGCCAAGAAGTCATGCAGGCATCAACCTGGCGCGTAGGAGCACGGGTTCTGCGTCCAATTCGCTTCGCCAAACGACTTCTCCGCAAGAAATAAATGCCACGTTTCAGCATCGTTACACCTGTTTATAACCCGCCAGCCAAGGCGTTACGGGAATGCATTAAGTCGGTTCGTAAACAAACCTTTGCCGATTGGGAGTGGTGCATTGTCAACGACTGTTCTACCCAACCACACGTGCGTCGCATATTGGACAGACTTGCAACTCAGGACTCCCGCATTCGTGTTGCTCATCGCACTACCAATGGCGGAATTGTTGCAGCTTCACAAGATGGCCTTGATATGGCAACTGGAGTATTTGTTGCCTTGCTTGACCATGACGATGTGATTGCGAAGCGCGCGCTTAAACGCGTCAATGAAGAGTTACTCAAAGACGACACTATTGACTACGTCTACACCGACGAAGACAAGATTGATGCCAAAGGCAGACATTACGACGTATTTCGGAAACCTGATTTTGACCCAGTGCGATTGCGTGGACAAAACTATTGCTGTCACTTTTCGGTGTTCCGCAATTCCTTGTTAGATGAAATTGGTGGCTTCCGCGCTGGTTTCGATGGTTCACAGGACTTTGACTTAATTTTGAGAGCAACCGAACGTGCACGAAAAGTTGCGCACATCCCCCGTGTTTTGTACCACTGGCGAGTAGTCCCAGGTTCGGCAGCTGGCGATGTACATGCCAAGCCATACGCATATGACGCAGGGAAAAAAGCCGTAGAGAGTCACTTCGCTCGGCTCAACATTCCTATTGAGGTTGAAAAACTGAATCCCGGAAGTTACAAGCACCGATTCGTTACTACCGATAAGTCAAAGTTGCCGCACGTGAGCATTGTGATTCCAACCCGAGGAGACACATCGCGTATTTGGGGCGCAGCAACCTGCATGGTGGAAAACACCGTGCACAACATTTTACAGAATTCCACCTACCCAACATTTGACATCGTTGTCGTTCGCGACGTGAATCCTGATGGAAGCATGGTCCATCCATTCACCTTGCCTACTCAAAAGAACGTTCGATTTGTTGATTACTCTGGGACGTTCAACATTGCTGCCAAATGGAACTCTGGGGTGTTGGCCTCTCATGGAGAATTCGTCGTCGTGCTTGATGACGATACGCAAATCGCAACGCCTAATTGGTTAGAGCAGCTTGTTGGCCAACTTCATCTTCCCAACATTGGTGCAACAGGTCCGATGTTGCAGTTAGAGGATGGCCGTGTCTGTAGTGCAGGATTTAGTTTGAGGCCGAAGCCACGTCACATCTCAAAAGGAGATTCTTCAACGGACATTGGTTGGATGGGGATTCACACAATTGCGCGAACAGTAACTGCAGTAAGTGGTGCGTGCATGGCGTTTCGAAGAAGCACCTTTGATGAAGTAGGTGGTTTTTCTGAGAACTACCAAAATTTGTTTGCAGATATTGATTTTTGTTTAAAGCTTAAATCGCTGAATTTGGATACGGTTTGGACTCCAGAAGCCAAGGTGTACCACTTTGATGCTCGAACCAGAGGGGCCAACACCACCGATTCTGATCAGCAGAATTTTGAGAAACGATGGGGTCGGTTCATTGGTTCCGATGCGTATACCCGAGGTAGCGCCTAGAATATAAACGTGTTTGCGATCGCCCGTCGGCGCGGAATTCGACCTATCACCATTGGACGTCAATTGGTTGCGACCATGGACAGCATTGCACTGAGCAATAACGGTCAGGTGCCTTCGACCTACAAAATTCTGGTGAGCCCAAGCAATCTTGAATTGCTGAATCCAACGCTGAAGCCACTTGCTCATGAACTTCGTCAAGCAGTTGCTCATCACGCAACGTATGAGGGTTACTCACTTGCTGGCGAAGCAGTCATTACTTTCGAACACGACGAAAATCTTGGACCAGTTGAATGTGTTATCCAACCATCAAAAGTTTCTTTTGTTCGTGCGGCGCCAGTTGAAACACGTGAACCCGAACCAGCAACACGTGAAATTCATGCCTTGGTGTTAGACAACGGAACTCGTTTTGAATTAGCCAATGACAAGTACTCAATTGGCCGACAAACCACGTGCGACATTGTGATTGCTGATCACAATGTGAGCCGTGTTCATGCCGAAATCAAGTTGGTTCAAGGATCGTGGCGTATTGATGACCGTGGAAGCACAAACGGAACTCGCGTCAATGGCATCGTGATTGTTGAACCCACTCCGCTTGCTTCGGGCGATGTCATTGCTTTTGGCGCAGTGAACATTCATTTCGAGTGACTATTCACCTACCAACTGGCGTAACCGCATGATGTTGCTGAAGCATGGTGTTGCAACCGATACGGGCAATGTTCGCCCGCAGAATGAAGACGCCTATGTGGCTTCTGAACATCTCTTTGCTGTTGCCGATGGCATGGGCGGGCATAACGCAGGTGAAGTTGCATCGGCTCTTGCCACCACACTGCTTCTTGAGCGGGCGGTTGGGCAATCGCTGACTCCGGAATGGTTTGTTGAAGCAATTACGGCGATTAATCGCACCATTCACGAATCGGCTGCTGAAAGCACCGAACGTCGTGGCATGGGAACCACTATTTGTGCACTGGCATTGGTGCAACAACCAGGTGAAGCCTTGGAATCACCGCAGGTTGCTCTGGCAAATGTTGGCGATTCGCGAATCTATTTATGGCGCGCAGGCACCTTTCGCCAACTGAGCGTTGACCATTCATACGTACAGGAACTGGTGACTGAGGGGCTGATCACTGAAGAAGAAGCCCGGGTTCACCCACGCCGCAACATTGTGACTCGCGCGCTCGGCATTGACGACAGGGTTGCTGTTGACTCGTGGTTGCTGCCCGTATTTTCGGGTGATCGTTTTATTTTGTGCAGCGATGGGCTTGTTGACGAAGTGCCGACAGCCGACATTGCTGCGCTCGCTGCACAACAACGAGAGCCACAAATTGTTGCCGACTCACTCGTTGCACTAGCAAAACGCAATGGCGGCAGAGACAACATCACGGTGGTCGTGGTTGATGCGGTTGGCGATGTAGTCGACAATGCGCCACAATCGTTTATTGGCGAACCTGTATTAGAAACACACTTGACGCGATCGACTAAAAAATGGGTGATCGGTATTGGAGTGGCTCTCGTCCTCCTTGTTTCATTAGTGATGACAGGGCGTAACGCACGATCGGGTTACTTTCTCACGTTCGAAAGTTCCTCACAGAGTTCGTCTGTGTGCATTGATCATGGCGCGAGTAGCCAGGTGTTGTGGTTTGCGCCGACTCGCGAATTGTGTTCGGACCTCTTGCGCAGTGACCTCATTCCTGCATTACAACGCCAAGTTGATAATCATTCACGGTTCACCACAATTATCGACGCACAGCGTTACATCGCTGCGTTAAAAGAAGTGTCGGCACTCAATGACAAATGAAAACATTCCTTTAGTCAACGACCGCTATCGCGTTGAACGCAGCATTGGTCGAGGCGGTATGGCTGAGGTATTCCTTGCTCACGACATACTTCTCGATCGCCCGGTTGCCCTCAAGGTGTTATTCCCCGAGTACGCCATTGACCCCAATTTTGTTGAGCGATTCCGCCGTGAAGCCCAATCGGCGGCTGCACTCACCCACCCAAATATTGTCGCCGTATATGACTGGGGAAAGGTCAACGCCACCTATTTCATAGCCATGGAATATGTCGAAGGGAAAACCCTTGCGACATTGTTGAAAGAACGTGGTCCACTTACGCCAACACATGCCTGCGACGTCATTTCTGAAGTTGCAGCAGCGCTCAGTTTCGCTCACGAAAACGGCGTAATTCACCGCGACATCAAGCCAGGAAATATTTTGATCGGCCTTGGTGGTCAAGTAAAAGTTGCAGACTTCGGAATTGCACGTGCACTCGGTGCAAACATTGACGAGGCGCTCACCGAAATTGGATCGGTGATGGGCACAGCCACGTATTTGTCCCCAGAACAAGCGCAAGGAGCACAGCCAGACCCGCGCAGCGACATTTATTCACTCGGTGTCATGATGTACGAACTGGTTGCAGGGCGACCACCATTTGTCGGTGAATCGGCGGTTGCTATTGCGTATCAACATGTGCATAACTTCCCGCAACCATTGCGAGAACTTATTGCCGAGTTGCCACGCGGATTCGAATCCGTGGTCGCCAAATGCATGGCGAAAAATGAACAGCGTCGTTACGAAAACGCCATGCTGGTGCGTGAAGATGTTCGCCGCATTCTTGATGGTGTGGAAACACTCGCACTCACCGATGCCCGAGGCGTTGTCGCC
>CAITUB010000114.1 GCA_903895515.1 uncultured Acidimicrobium sp.
CCCATCGGCATGGCCTGGGCGGCGGTTGAACCGACTCCCCACAGGCTGAGGGATATGAGCAGACCAGCTATGAGTTTGGTGGTGCGTGACATGAAATGGCTCCTTGGTAGGCGAATCAACCGGGGGGCGGTTGATTCGGATTCGGGGGCAGTGCTTGCGAGGGAACTCGCTATATGTCAACTGTGTAACAGTCTATGTCATGGAACTGTAATATTTGGGTCATACAGAGTATCGAGCAGGTCGCCTTCACCAAAGCCTGTAAATATGGGGTCATGCCCGCTCAAACCAGCAAAAACCCGCCTGTCGGTGTAGTGCTGTTGGCCGCGGGTGGGGGTTCTCGGTTCGACGGATCTGACCACAAATTGCTGACCTCGGTCGCAGGCAAAACCGTCTTCGAATGGGCTCTCCAGAGCGCGCTAGAGGCCGACATCGGCCCTGTCGCAGTCGTGTGGGGGTCGGTCAAATTACCTCCACGTGAAGCCTCTGAAGCGGTCACGTACCTACACAACGAAGAGTGGGCCACCGGAATGGCCAGCTCAGTGCAACGTGCATTGCGGTGGGCAAATGAACGTGGACTGCAATCGGTGGTCATCGGTCTTGGCGATCAACCATGTATTCCACCTTCAGCATGGACTGCAGTAGCCAACTCCACTTCCCCACTTGCCGTTGCCACGTATTCAGGTGTGCGTGCAAACCCGGTAAAGCTGCACGCTGAATTTTTTGCACTCGTTCCTAAAAGCGGAGATGAAGGCGCAAGATCGTTGCTCCGCAGTCACCCCGAACTGGTTGCTGAAGTACCCTGTACTGGCTCGGGAATCGATGTTGACCACGTAGAAGACATCGAGCGCGTTGCAAAAATCATTCACGAAAGTCGAGGCAAGTAACCATGGATCTCAATCACGAATTTGTAGTCAACGTTCCTGTCGCCGAAGCCTGGGCAATCCTCACCGACCTCGAGCGCATTGCGCCGTGCCTACCTGGCGCACAACTCACCGAAGTTGAGGGCGATACCTACCGCGGTCAAGTGAAGATCAAGGTTGGTCCAATTCTTGCTCAGTTCAAAGGACAAGCAAGTTTTGTTTCGCGCGATGATGTGGCACACAAGGCAACGCTCAAAGGCGAAGGTCGCGACACCACTGGCAAAGGTAATGCGTCAGCAATGATCACTGCCGAACTGACTTCGGTAACTCCAACTTCAACAAAGTGCACCGTGCACACCGACCTGTCTATTTCAGGAAAAGTCGCACAGTTTGGCCGTGGCGCACTTGCCGACGTGAGCGACAAATTGCTCGCTCAGTTTTCAGAAAACTTGAACCAACTTATTTCTGCAGCGCCAGCACCAAGTGCACCTGTTGTTGCTGAAACACCATCCGCATCAAGTGAGCAACCAACCATTCGCAAGATTGATGGTCCAGAAGTTGCGCCGCTCAACTTGCTCGATACTGCAGGATCCACCATTGCAAAGCGCGCAATTCCCGCCCTCATTGGCATTGCCGTGTTGGTAGTTGTACTTGTCAAACTCTTCTAACGCGCCAAGCGCAGAAGACATCGCGCGAATCACCGAGTTACTCGGTCGAGTTCCGCAAGGCAAGTTTGAAGTTGTTGTACGCGCACTAGACGGCGACCCCGTCGTGTTGCGCAATCAGCCGTTACTTCCTGATGGAACGCCAATGCCAACTCTGTATTGGTTGTGTGGTGCGCGTGAAAACGTGTTGATTGGTCGCCTTGAAGCAACCGGTGCAGTGAACCAAGTAGAGGCCGAACTCGATGCGGCGCTTATTGCGGCTGCACACGACCGTTACGCAGCAGAACGCGACGCACTGATTCCCGCAGACCACACTGGCCCTCGCCCGTTTGGTGGCGTAGCCGGTACTCGCATTGGTGTGAAGTGCCTACACGCACATTTCGGTTGGTGGCTTGCTGGCGGCAACGACCCAGTGGGCGATTGGGTTGCCGAAAAACTTGGTATCACTCGCAGTTCATATGTTCGAGCAACCGCGAAGCCTGTTGCCGCAATCGACATTGGCACCAACTCCACCAACCTGCTCATTGCCGATGCGCAAGGCAACGACATTGCCCGCGAAGTGCATGTCACTGGTTTGGGTCGCGGAGTTGTGCACAACAACATGTTGAACGAAGATGCGATTGCGCGAACCATTGCGCGTCTCCAGGCATATGCAGACCTCATTGCGCAGCACGGAGTTGGCGCGGTTCGCGTTACTGCAACCGAAGCGTGTCGTCGTGCAACAAACGCTGCGGTGTTTCTGGATCAAGCCGAAACAATTCTTGGCACTCGCCCACTCATCATTGCGGGCACCGAAGAAGGACGACTTGCTTATTCAGGCGCACTGTCTCACCTTCCTGCGCACGATGGCATCACCCTTGTTATCGATATTGGCGGCGGCAGTACCGAAATCATGATCGG
>CAITUB010000115.1 GCA_903895515.1 uncultured Acidimicrobium sp.
CCGCCGCCTTTAGTCACCGGCTGACCGAGTTCATCAACGAGTTCGGCACCAACTCCCGGCAATGGTCGTGTTGCCGAACCCGGCTTCGTCACAGTTGCACCAGGCAACGGCGCAATCATGATTCCACCAGTTTCGGTTTGCCACCACGTATCGACAATCGGGCAGTTCCCACCACCAATATGTTCGTGATACCACATCCAAGCTTCTGGATTAATTGGCTCTCCAACACTTCCCATTAAACGAAGCGACGATAGATCGTGCTTGGCTGGTTCCTGCGTTCCCCATTTCATGAACGTACGAATTGCAGTTGGTGCTGTATAGAAAATTGTTGCTTTGTATTTTTCAATAATCGACCACATGCGATCATTGGCAGGAAAGTTTGGAACACCTTCATACATCACTTGCGTCGCGCCATTGGCAAGCGGCCCGTACACGATGTAACTATGTCCGGTTACCCAACCGACATCGGCAGTACACCAAAAAATGTCAGTCTCTGGTTTGTGGTCAAACACGTATTTAAATGTGTAGGCAACATGGGTCAGATATCCGCCCGTGGTGTGCATAATGCCCTTTGGCTTCCCCGTTGTTCCCGAGGTGTACAGCAAGAAGAGCAATTGCTCTGAGTCCATTGGTTCTGCAGGGCAAACGGCATCTGCATTTTCCATCAGTTCGTGATACCAGTGATCACGACCAGTTTGCATAACAACGTCGTTTCCTCCGCGCTTCACCACAACCACATGCTCAATAGTGCTCGTGAGTTTCACTGCATCGTCTGCCTGAGACTTCAGCGGGAATACTTCGCCGCGGCGCCATCCGCCATCTGCGGTAATCAAAACTTTCGCTTCAGCATCATTAATACGGTCAGCAAGAGCCTGCGAAGAAAAGCCTCCGAAAACAACGCTATGTGCTGCCCCAATTCGTGCACACGCCAACATTGCAACTGCCGCTTCGGGAATCATCGGCAAATAGATATTTACTCTGTCGCCCTTTTCTACGCCTAACGACTTCAATACGTTCGCAAATTTCTGAACTTCTTCAAGAAGCTCTGAATAGGTAACTACCCGGGTGTCGCCTGGCTCGCCTTCCCAGAAGAACGCAACCTTGCTTCCTTTGCCAGCAAGCACATGCCGATCAAGGCAGTTATAGGAAACATTCAACTTTCCACCAACAAACCACTCTGAATATGGAAGATCCCACTCACATACCTGCGTCCAAGGCTCGTTCCAGTCCACTAGTTCTCGCGCTTGACGATCCCAAAACTTCTCATGATCGGCAGTTGCTTCGTCGTACATCGATTCGTCCGAAACATGCGCATTGGCTACGAAATTGGGGGAAGGTGGAAACTTGCGAAGCTCGTAAGAAAGCGCTTCAATTCCGTTCAGATCCTCATTCATCTGGGTGCCACTCCTGTGTATTTCATGCCACTAGCGATAGATGCGAGACTAGTCCCCGACATGAAATCAGCCAATACAGCCGAAACCCAGGCAACATTCACACCCCTTGACTGGCTGCTTTCAATTGGCATGGCGCTCACATGGGGCTCATCATTTTTGTTGATCAAAATCGCAATCCGCCACTTCGATTCATCGGTGATTCCTCTCGGAAGAACTGCATTTGGCGCTGCTGCGTTGCTGCTTATTCCAAGTGCGCGTAAACGCATTGCCAAAGAACACTGGCCTCGACTACTCGCCCTCGGATTCGTTTGGATGGCGTTGCCGTTCTTGTTGTATCCACTTGCAGAGGAATCGGTCTCTAGTGCCATTACCGGAATGATGAATGGTGGACTTCCGGTTGTGGTCACTGTCATCACCGCAATTTGGGTGCGAATTGTTCCTAGCCCGCGAAGGATATTGGCGGTGCTCGTTGGGTTTTCAGGTATTGCACTCATCGCAGTGCCTTCAATACGCGAAGGCTCAACTGCAGATGCAAAGGGAATTTCACTTTTGCTGCTCGCATTGCTTTCCTATGCAGTTGCAATCAATCTTGCTCGACCTCTGCAATCCGTATACAGCCCGGCAACGCTCATGCTTCACGTTGAACTTGTTGCCTGTGCTCTTTCGCTTCCCTTTGGATTGTGGGGTGTTTCTCGTTCGACATTTGCGTGGCCTGCGCTTGGCGCACTTGCACTGCTCGGAGTACTCGGAACTGGATTCGCATTTGTTCTATTCGCATTGCTCACCAAACGAACAGGCGCAGTTCGCAGCATGATTCCTACTTACTTCACCCCAATTGTTGGCACTGTTCTGGGGAAAGTATTTAACAATGAGCCAATCATGTGGCTCTCCGTTGTTGGAATGCTGATCGTGATTGTTGGAGCGTGGCTTACGAGTCTGCCCGAAAAGCAACTAGCTACAGCTCAAGTTCCAGCACGCTAAATGCACCAAGCCCATCGTGGCTGGTGAGTGCTTGTGCCTCGTTGGAGCGACTACGCATTTTCATTGCTGCAATATCTGGAGAAGATTTATGAGCTTCCCAGTACTCCATTCCTTCGGAAACTAGTTCGCCAATTCCATATGAATTCAGCCATTCTGACTGTTTAGCAACAGACAAAGATGGAACAACCTTCATCAACTGGTCCACCATTACCTGTGTTGTGATGTCTTGCGAACCTGGGTCAAGCAAATAGTGCACTCCGCGCTCGTGTTCTTTGTAGGTGCGTAACCATTCGCGCCATGGTGTAACCGCAATCTCACTTGTTGATTGGCTGCAATAGTCAAAGACCA
>CAITUB010000116.1 GCA_903895515.1 uncultured Acidimicrobium sp.
GACCACTTTCCATGGCAGTTTGCCCGGCTTACGCACTGGCACAAACCCAGCGCCAAGCTCTTCTGCAACTGGGGCCGCCAAGATGAATCCTCGTGCCTCTACCCCAACCACCTTGGACACCGTGCGGCTTGGCGCTGCATCGATGAGCGCTGCAATGGTCTGGCGAAACCCTTCGGCATCGCCAAGCAGCGGCGTAATGTCGCGAAACATAATTCCCGGCGACGGTACGTCGGGAATGGTGCGAATAAGTCGCAGCAGGTTGTCGTTAGACACGTGCAGATTGCTTCGAAAACTGCATCACACCGTCGTCAATTGGTGAATGCTTAAACATCTTCTTGTCGCGACGATAGTTCTGTGGGTTAATCCATGGCTCGTGGTCGCCTTGGCGAGGCATGCGATGCATCATGCGCTGCATGTAGCCCGACGAGAACCCGTCAATCCATGGGCGCTCTTTCATGTTGTGGTCTTGCTCGCGCAAACGTGGCGTGCACTGAGCAACGCCCTTCTTGCGCATGTGGTTCAGCAATCTGCACACATATTCAGCTGTGAGGTCGGAACGCAATGTCCACGATGCATTGATGTAGCCAAATGTGGAAGCCAGGTTTGGAATATCCGAATAGGCGAAGCCCTTGTACGTCCAAGTTTTAGCGAAGTCCACCTGACTACCATCGACAAAGAAATCCATTTCACCGAGCGTCACGAGTTCGAGCCCGGTTGCCGTAATGATGATGTCGGCATCAAGGTGTTCACCAGAGGCAAGTTGAATGCCAGTTTCCGTAAACGATGTGATGTGATCGGTAACAACCGAAGCCTTACCCTCGCGCATTGACTTGAAGAAGTCGCCGTTAGGTACCAAGCACAAGCGCTGGTCCCACGGGTTGTATGCAGGAGTGAAGTGCTTGGCAATGTCGTAGTCGGCACCCAGTTCCATTTTGATTCCGCCAAGCAGCAATTGCTTCACTTTGTCTGGGTCGGTGCGCGTTTTGTTGTACACCAACTGTTGGCGCCACGTGTTTTTGAAACGCGTGAGGTTGTATGCCATTTTCGGTGGCAACACTTTGCGCATGCGATTAGCCATCACGTCGTGGTCTGGGCGCGACACCATGTATGTCGGCGAACGCTGCAACATGGTGACGTGCGCGGCTTTGTCTGCCATTGAAGGAACGATGGTGACCGCGGTTGCGCCAGAACCAATAACTACTACCCGCTTGCCGGCATAGTCAAGATCAGTTGGCCAGTCCTGTGGGTGCACAACAGTTCCCTTAAACCGTTCGCGACCCGCGAACTCTGGAGTGTGGCCCTTCTTGTAGCTGTAATAGCCAGAACACATAAACAAGAACGAACACGAAATGGTGTTGCTTGCTCCTGTTGCCTTGTTTGTCGAGGTCACTGTCCACTGAGCATCATCAGTTGACCACTCTGCTTTTGTCACTAACTGTCCGTATCGAATGTTTTTATCAATTCCGAACTGCGCAACAGTTTGTTTGAGATACTGCAAAATTGATGGGCCATCGGCGATGGACTTTGCTTCAGTCCATGGTTTAAAACTGAACCCGAGCGTGTGCATGTCGCTGTCGGAACGAATGCCTGGGTACTTAAACAAATCCCATGTACCACCCAGGCCATCGCGACCTTCCAAAATGACGTAGCTGCGATCTGGGCTCATGGTTTGCAGGTGGTAACCAGCGCCAATACCTGAAAGCCCCGCACCTACCACCACAACATCTACGTGTTCGGAAGTCATAGGTAAAACCCTAATCCTTTTGGTTATTGTCGTACGAGTGCAAGTAGCCCAGCGAAAGTTCCATTACGCCTGGGTCATCTTTGTGGTCGCTTTCATCACCTTGCTTGGTGCAGCAGGGTTTCGCAGCACACCAGGAATTCTGATCGACCCACTGCATAACGAATTTGGGTGGAGTCGCGCAACCATTGCAACCGCTGTCAGCATCAACGTTATTTTGTTCGGGTTCGTGGGTCCATTTGCGGCCGCACTACAACTTCGTTACGGCTTACGTCGCGTAACCATGAGCGCGCTCACCATCATCTCGGTTGGTGCACTGCTCACCACACAGATCACCCAACCATGGCACCTCTATTTGCTGTGGGGCGGAGTCGTCGGAATTGGCTCGGGCTGTATGGCAACCGTGTTTGCGTCGACTGTTGCATCTCGCTGGTTCGTGAAGCGCAGAGGTTTAGTGACCGGCGCACTCACTGCCGCATCGGCAAGTGGACAGTTGGTATTTCTTCCACTCATGTCTCGCCTTGCCGAACGTTCTGGCTGGCGTTATGTGGGGGTAACCATTGCACTGTGTGCACTCGCGGTTATTCCGGTGGTGTTTTTCTTTTTACGCAACTCCCCTGCAGACATTGGGCTCACTCCATACGGTGCGCCAGACGATCATGAACCACCAGTACCGCTGCAGAATCCGATTCGTTCTGCGTTCAGCGCTTTTCGCGATGCACGCAAAGTTGGTGCGTTCTGGTTGTTGTGGGGATCATTCTTCGTGTGTGGCTTTTCCACAAACGGGCTCATTCAAACGCACTTCATTTCCGCTGCGCATGATCATTTGCTTATGGCATCTGTTGCCGCTGGATATCTTGCACTCATCGGCGGATTCGATGTCATTGGCACCGTGTTCTCCGGTTGGCTCACCGACCGCAGCGACCCAACAAAACTGCTCATGGTCTATTACCTATTCCGCGGGCTCAGCCTGCTGGTGCTCGACCCAATGCTCAGCGCCAAAGGATGGGGCCTACTCGGCTTCATGATGTTCTACGGACTCGATTGGGTGGCAACGGTTCCTCCAACAGTTGCGCTGTGCACGCAAAAGTTTGGCAGCCAACGTGGTCCATTGGTGTACGGATGGGTGTTTGCCGGTCATCAAACTGGCGCAGCAGTTGCAGCCTTTGGCGCAGGGTATTTGCGCGACGTCACGGGCAGTTACAAGTCTTCGTTTGTTATTGCTGGCATTGCATGCCTCATTGCTGCATACGGCGTTACACGCATCGATTCAAAACCATTTGTGCAACCAGCACTTACCTAATTAGGCGTTATGCACCCAAATGGTGTCGGCGGCTGAACGAATATTTTCGCGCGAAGCACACACCACTACTAATTCGTTGAATTGCACCAAGCCCGCGTCGAGCGCTGCATTGAACGCATCATCAACTGCAACGCTCATATCCACATTCCGCTGACAGATGAGCGGAGTTACACCCCAGTACAAACGCAAACGACGCGCAGTTTCATGAGAAGGAGTTGCGGCAATAATTTGGGCGGCTGGACGACACGCCGAAAGAATTTCACTCGAGTAGCCCGAATAGGTAAGCGCAATAATGCTGGCAGCGCCAGTTCGTTTTGCAAGCGCCGCAGTTGCAGCACCAACGGCAGACTCTGTTGGGTGCGCATCGGCAAACGATTTGTGCCCATCATGCGTTTCATTGGCATCACAAATTCGAGCCATTGCAGACACCGCATTGATTGGGTCGTACCCGGTTGCGGTTTCGGCAGACAACATCACTGCGCTGAAACCCTCGTGCACCGCTCCGGCCACATCGGCAACTTCAGCACGCGTTGGCCGATGATTCGTGCGCATGGACTCCATCATTTCAGTTGCACAAATTGATACTTTGCCTTCAATCATTGCCAAGTCGGCAATGCGCTGTTGCATGTTTGGCACTTCTTCAAATGACAACTCAGCGCCCAAGTCTCCACGCGCTGCCATTACGCCATCTGCTGCGCGGGTTATTGCTTCCAAATTCATGAGCGCTTGGCGACGTTCAATTTTTGCAATGATGCGCGGTTCATCACCAACGATGCTTCGCACTTCTTCAATAATTGCCGAGTCGCGCACGAACGACAGCGCAATCCATTCGGCACCACCCTGCTTGGCTGCAGCAATATCGCCGTAATCCTTTTCGTTCAACGCCGACACTTTTACGTCGGTGTCTGGGAAGTTCACGCCGCGGTGTGGCGCGCACTCTCCGCCAACCAATACTCGCGCCGTTATGTCGCCGCCACGAATTGACGTGATCCATAATTCAATTTGCCCGTCAGCAACCAATACGCGCTCGCCAGACTGGATACCAATTTCATGTAAGTCGAAACCGAACATGTCGGGAGCCAATTCAATTTCGGTTCCCTCAACAAATGTGTATGC
>CAITUB010000117.1 GCA_903895515.1 uncultured Acidimicrobium sp.
GAATTTCGTTGTCATTCCACAAGGTTGTTGTAACCGCTGTCGTACCAAGAGCAAGACGCCCTACCGCGCCAAATCCGACACCCTTAATGACATAGGTGTGCGCGCTATCGGTCGCTGGGTCGTAAAACGGTTTGTCAATTGCATACAGCGTTGGGTTGGTGTCACCAAGTGAGCACAAGCTGAGGGCGCCGTATTGTAAGGCACCTTCAATGGTGATGCCAATATGTGTTGGTGCCTGGTCAACTGGGTGAATAACTCCAGGCCAAGCTTGGAATTCTGTTGAAATGGTGCGGAACTGTGGGTTGTAGTCCAAGTTGCGATGCGCAAGAGTGCCTGGGTCGTTACCAACTAGGCGGTACACGTTCGGGCATGGACCTGCGGGAAGTGGACAGTTGTAAGTGTCTACAGAAGGGAGAATGACTTCGTAGAAACCATTCACGTCGCTGTGTGCGGTGTACTTCCAGCGTCCAAGTTCGTCGTAAATACCAACAGGTGCATTTGAAACAGGCGCTACTTCACCAAGCATCATGCTGCGGCGGTCCACTTGTACGTTCAAGTCGTCGTTCAGTAGTCCGTAGAACTTTGTCGGAAGCGGAACGTCGGTGTACATCGAGAATCCTGCTGGCATCGAACGTCCACCAGAGACCGTTACTAACTTCGCGTCACAGATTGGCATGGTGCGACCAGCGAATGGAGTTCCACCGTTGTCGGCGAGGTCTTGATTCTTTTTGGCTTGATCGGCTTGTGAACTTGGAACGGTGTACATCGTTCCTGCGCACTGAGCAACAACACCTGAACCAAGTGAGTTTCCATCGTGGCGGAGGCGCGATTGTGGGCTCACATTGAGTGAGTAACCGCCGCCATCACCAGTTCCAGTGCTCGAATACCCTTCGTTAGGAACGTATGTGTCGCCAGTAAACACGTTGACTGACATTTCGCTCGTAAATCGGTACAAACGGTTTGCTGCACTACCGGAGAAATAACCACCAACGTTTGCGTCGGTTACTTGCTTGGTGTTGAAACGGTCTGCGGGGTTAACCGCTTCAACGATGTAATCGCCAGAGAGAAGTGGCGCGGACATCGCAGGATTGTTTTGCGCATTTGCGTAGAGAGATTCAAGATTGACGTTATTGGAGATAGCAGTGTTGAGGATTGCAGGATTGATCAAACTGGTGAGTGCATAGTTTCCGTTTACTGAACCATCACCACCGATTTGGAACCCGCTCATTGGGGCTTCAACACAATCTGGTTGAGTTGGGTCAGTGTGAGTCCAGTCAACATTGGCCTTTGCTTTATGAGCTGGCAACGCCATTTCGCCTTGCAATACGTTGCCGTTTACATCGAGAGCAGTGCAACCAGTTGGGCGCGTCCAAGTTTCAGTCACGTAGTAGTCATGCGGCATGCATGTTTGGCCGTTCTTCACAGCATTTGTTCCACGGTCCGTGTCAGCGCGCAAACATTCAAGTCCATCGCGACCAACGCCGTATTGCGCGACGGCACCAGTTGCAGTCTTGACAAGTTGGCCATTTACCTTCTTGGTTTTCCAAAGTTGCATGGAAATTCCTGGAATACCTGGTTGGTAATCCTCTTGTACGGAATATGCGGGATCGAATTCGTTACGGGTTACGTCGTAGGTAACGGTTCCGGCAATTCCGCCGTTTTCATATTTGGCTGCAGGAGTTACGCCATCGCCAGACCAGTAATCGGTTCCTGTTCCGTAGGCCTGAACACCGAAGTCCATTTTTGCGGAAAGGCCAATTACTGGCAAGAAGTTGTAGTCAACCTGTGCGCTGTGAATGGTGTGGGGGACAGGATCATTATCGGTTGTGTATGTGGTTCCGGTGTTCTTGAATCGCGAGTTATATGCCTCAACAATCAGAAACTGGTTAAGTGGGTATGCCTGGCTTAGGTCGTACTGACCGAATTCGTTGGTAACAGCAGTAGTCGATCCTTGATCCTCAAGTGAGTTTCCGCGTGTACGTACGCCGACAGTGAAGTTTGGAATGCCAGGTTCGCCAGCTTGTTGTGTTCCGTCGCCATTGAGATCGTTGAAGACCACACCAGTGAGGTCGGAGAACCATCCAAGAAGAAGAACATGCCCAACGTTGAGTGCTTCCGGGTTAGTAGCAGGACCACTCGTGCCCTGTGGCATAGCTGTTGCAGAACGACTTGGATTTTGAGTCGGGGAAATTGGCGTGACTGTTACTCGCCACGGCGCAACCGAAGTTTGCGATGTGACGTTGAAATTTCCGTTCCAACCGTTGTCGCCTCCACTGAGTGTTAGCTGACCGCCAACAATCGTTGGCTTCGACACAAACGTCAAGGTGTATGTGCGAGGGTTGCCGTTTGAGCGCTGCGCACTAGTGATGCGAGGTAGAAGCGGTTGAATCTGGTCGCCGTCTACGTGGTATTGCAATACAGCGAGAATGTGGTTCTGCGATTCGTCCCAGAACGCAACGCTGTAGTCACCGGTCTGAAGTCCAGTAACACGGAAGGTTCCATCGGTTCGCGCGCGACCTGTCCATACCACCTGGTCGGTAGGTGCGCTGCAATCTGCGAGACATGAAATAGAGACGACGCCATCTTCGATTGGCCCATCTTCTTTCGAGTTTGCCAAATTCAAACCAGCAAGTGGAGTAGCTCCACCTGAACCGATATACGAGCGACCAACCATGATCACACCGGTCATCACGCCATGGCCAGTAGTGCCACCATTGAATCCCGCACTTGCGTCGTAGTAAGCCTGTTCCTTCACGCTGTATGCATTTGGATCAGCAGTAAGTGAACGTGTGGCTTCCGCGTCATTCCAAACGTTGTCGTTGTGTGTAAGTCGAACAAAGCCGTGAGAGATAGGTGGAACGCGCTCGCCACCAACAATCAATTCGGTGTCGTAACCGGTGCCGCCTTCAATGTTCCATGAGTCCCAGTCATGCCCACCTTCAAGAGTGGTGGTTTGGACCCACTTCACTCCGTCGTGGCTGCGTGGATCCGGAGGCGTGATGGAAACGGCGTAGCGGTTTGGTCCAAGGTTTGGAATAACGATGTCGCCGTAGTGGTCGGACAAGCAGGTTGATTCTGTTCCTGCAAGTGACCCACCAGTGGTGCCGCCATCGCCATACACAATCGGATTAGGTGTTCCATCATTATTCATCAGCACATTGCCGTTGCTGTCGGTTTGGTACTGCGTGCATAAGGGGTTGCCATATACGTCGGCGGTAACCATTCCGAGAACGTCGTTAATGCGAACCGAGAAACCTGACATGTCGGTCAGAGGGTCTCCGACAAGAGTTGGGTCTGTGAAGTTCGGACAGTTTGCCTCTTGGATAGCTGTAGGGGTGTCGCCATCGGCAACCAAGCAAGTCACCAGAGTTTCAGTTTGTCCGTCCCATTGACCGTTCGTCGATGCGTTGTCGTTGTACACGTGCACGCGCAACGTTGTGGTCTTTTTAGGAAGAGGGTTCATTGTCACGATGAACGGAGCATCAGCTTCTTCATTTACAGAAGTGACAACTTTGTTTACGACGGTGAAGTGAACACCATCAATTTTGAATCCAACCGAAGTTACAGAAACGAGATAGCTGCCGTCTTCAAGATTTGCTAGCGCGGCGATGTCGTCTTGGTTTCCAGAAGCAACGACGTCTGAGTGACCCTGTGCAGAGTGAATCGATGGCCATGGGCAGTCTGCAAGAGATGAAGTTTCATTTGCTGGAAGCGGGGCATTAGCTCCACCTGCGTGGAGGTAAACGGAAAGAGCTGGGCTCGAGTCAGCAGTTGCCTGATCGACGGCAGCGCTAGCAGGCAGGCAGTCGATAACACTGCTTTCGGTGAATGAAGGGTCACCAGTGTTATCTGCGTTAATCAACCAATCAAATTTTGTAATGCGATCTCCAGCTTTTACTCCGGTGATGTACGGCTCTGCAGTTGCGCCATCACTTGAACTTTCAATACACAATGATTGTGGAGCTGTTGTTGCAAACGTTGAGCATCCAGATGCAGCAGCATGAGCCGCGCTTACGTTGCTGAATGAAAGCGCTGGTGCCACAAGTGCCACTACAACAAAAATAGATATTGCATGAGTGATGCGAACTCGCAACGATTTTGCACTAGTGAGAATGTGTTGAAAACTTTTCATGTGTTTTGCGCTCATGTTTCTTTTCAAATTCGTCTTGGATAAAAATTGGATGTCTCTTGTAATAAGCAGGCAGTGAGTGTGACGAGATTTGGATCAGAATTGGATTTTGATAATCCTCAACTTGTGGCAACTATCCCTCAAACAAAATGGGATGATCAGACAAAACTTCTGTAGGTCAATGAATTGGCACTTGTAGCCTTCGAAACATGAATACAACTTCTTTGATGAATCGATTTGCAATTGATGCACCTACTCGATCCATATATCGGACTGTGCTAGCGGTATCTGCGTTGATCATGTTGTTTTGTGCAACGTTGTTAATTCGTGGTTGGCAGCCAATGGGGCAGAGTGCTACACAAATACGTTCAGTAGTCGCTCCGAACATGCCAACAAGCACGCAAATTGAAAATCAATTTGGCATTCGCTTCCTAGGAGTAGATGTCACAGCTGGTGGCGGCATGCTTCAGATTCGCTATCAAGTTCTAGACAGCGCAAAGACAGAAGCGTTGCACGATGAGCAAACAGCACCATTCGTGTTAGACGCCGCAGGGCACAAATATGCCGATCCCGGCATTGTCGGCCACAGTCACATCGGCAAAACCAAAGCAGCTGGTACTACCGATTACATCTTGCTGGCTAATGCACAAGGCGGGGTTGAGGCGGGCATGTTTGTCACCATTCAGGTAGGAACATTCACTCTCACTCAGGTTCCGGTCCGATGAAACGCTTCTTGATTGGTGTCCTTGCACTTGTACTTGCAGGCTGTGGGACTTGTTCTTCAACGTGCAAAGAAGGCATCACGTTCTATGTTGCCGATGTTGCCGGCTCATTAGCACGAGGCACTTCGCAAGAGTTGAAAATTTGCTTCGATGACACGTGTAAGAGCATTGTGATATCTCGCGACAACGTTGGCGGGTCGGTGTTTGTGCCGTTCGGTGGCGTGGGAGACAGTGGCAATCACAAAGTAACGGTCGACGGAACTGCTGCTATCCATGGCGAATACAGTGGGAAAATTGAGAGTTACAAGCAAGAGCTAGATAACGGCTGCGGAACTTGCAGGTTGGCAACGATAAAGATCGCCGCAAACGGAACGCTAACCCCAGCTACTTCAGTCCAGGGATGATTCGTTGGTTGCGCTGGTGCGTTGCAGCACTAGTCGCATTTCTTATCTTGCCGGCAAGCGCTGTTTTTGCACATGCCGCTTTTCTTGGAGCGTCAATATCTGACGGAGCGGTAATTGCGCAGGCCCCAACCACAGTTGAGTTTGCATTTAATGAAAAAGTCCTTCTTGGCGCAAGTTCTGTTGAACTCGTACTCGTTGGCAAGAACGAGACTGTTCAGCTTTCGCTGAGTACGAAGATGTCTGGCACGGTGCTTGTTGCACAGATGCCCGTGCTTGCAAAGGGTCAATACTTGCTTCGATTCACGGCAGTAGATCCTGCAGATCTTCATAAAACGATCGGATCAATCTCATTTGGTGTGGGGGTGTTAGCTCCATTGTCGAAGGCATCTGAGCAGATCACGAGTTCGTGGTGGACCGCTGCGCTGAGAGCGATGTCGGACATTGCAATTTTTGTGTTGATTGGAATAACGCTTCTCGCGGCACGAACGGTGAAATCAGACAAAAAACTAGTTGATGGAATTGCTCAATGGGTGTCGCCATTGGCTATTGGATTGGCATCGATTTGGTTTGCGCTTATTGCTTTGGATATTGCAAGTGTCGGCGTAAGGAATATCAATTTCATATCGCTGCTGTTCACCAGCGACCCTGGCCGTCGCGCCGTAATAGGAATCCCGCTGGCCTATTGCCTCGTCGTGCTTTCGAAACAATTGCGAGCATCGATTGTTGATGAAGCGACACAGTATTTGTCGCGTGTGTTGTGCGGAGTTGGAGTGTTCTTGGCGATCATTTCTTCGATGGGTGGACATACCCCAGTCGGAGGCAATGCCTTCACTGGACTTGTGATACACAGCGTTCACATGTACACACTTGGTGCATGGGTCGGCGTCATGGCAGTGGTGTTCGTCGTTGTCCGAAGCAATCGTGAATATGGCTGGTTGTGGAGTAGCGCATCGCAAGTCTTCACAGTTTCTGCTCCATTGGTCATCGCTACGGGAATCTTGCTAACGGGTCGTGTAGCTGTCACCGTTACTTCGCTGCTGTCAACCAATTATGGGTTGCGTTTGATTGGTAAAATTGCGATCACCGTTGTGATGCTGGTGTTTGGTCTCCTCGCTGGCAGAAAGATTCGGAACGGGACACACCCACGCTTCATTAGCGGTGAATTGATGTTGGCTGTGATCGCCCTTTGTGTTGCATCGACAATGGCAACAAGTGCACCTGCAGTTGGCAAGCAGTACGAGAAAACTGTTGCAGCAGTTCCTCAAATCCTTACGGGAAACTCTGAAGATCTCACGGTAAATGCAAGCTTGGTTCCAGCACAAACCGGCCCGAATATCTTGCAGGTACGTGTGTTGAATACTCGAAAACCCGCACCTGGCGTTGTGAGCAACATTTTGGTAACGCTGTATTCGGGTGATGGAACGGCGATTGCTCAGCGAAGTTCGACAATTGAAAATGGCGTAATCGAATGGAACGACATCGACATTTTGGTGCCAGGAGATGTGAAGATTCGTGTCGACATTGAACGACCTGAATCTCCAGTTGCTCCTTTCCTATCAAATTTCAACGTTGCGTCGCCGCCGACAGTTAAAGCGGAAACAGTGATATCTGATATGCGACTTCAGCCGATGACGCAGACTATTGGTTTGCTGGTGCTGCTAAGTGCGTTGGGCATCGTGGTATTGGGTGCTGTTCGAAACAGGAACCGCACAGTAAAAAGCGCTTCCGACAATCACTGAGTTCGCAGTTATAAAAATGATTAGTCGGTGAATGGCAGTAGTCGCATTCACCAATTACCGAAGCCGACGGGCTGAATTCCAAATTGAGACGTGCATCAAATACGTACAGCGACCCTTCCCATAAGCCTCTGTCGCGATATTTCTCGCCGTACCGAACGATGCCACCTTCAATTTGATAGATCTCCTTGAAACCGCGGTTCTTCATGATGAGCGAGAGAACTTCGCAGCGGATTCCACCTGTGCAATAAGTGATAATCGGTTTGTCTTTGATGTGGTCGTATTTGCCACTCTCCAATTCGGCGATGAAGTCACGCGTTGATTCAGTTTGCGGCACAATCGCGTCTCGAAACTTTCCGATTTTTGCTTCGAATGCATTGCGTCCGTCGAAAAACACCACGTCATCGCGCTCAGAGACGAGTGCGTTCACTTCCTCTGGTTTCAAGTGAATGCCACCACCTACGACTCCGTTTTCGTCAACCACAATTTCGTCGGGAACACCGAAGGTGACAATTTCGTCGCGAACTTTTATCTGCAAGTCGGGGAAGTCATCTTTACCTCCATCAGACCATTTGAATTCCATGGTTTTAAAAGATGGGTAACTTTTCGTCACCCTGATGTACTTCTTCACTTGGTCAATGGGTCCGCCAACAGTGCCATTAATCCCGTGCTTCGAGATGAGAATCCGTCCGTACAATCCGAGGCGTTCGCATAGTGCGCGCTGCCACAGCCGTATCGCGTCAGGATCAACGATCGGTGTGAACTTGTAATAGAGGAGGATTTTAGAGGTACTTATGTGAATAGTTTATACGCTGTTTATATGGTGATTCGTTGTGATTGATTACAGCATTAGAGCCATGTCCACATCGGATTTGGAAATGGTGTGGGCTATTAATCAGGAGAATATTCCAGCGGTTGGTGAAGAAACTGTTGAAGTTCTCGCGAGTCTGCATGCGATGTCGTCGATCTCACTTGTGGCAGAAGTGGACAGCGTGGTTGTCGGATTCTGCATGGTGCTCAGTCCGCACACGACATATCGCAGTCCTAACTACCTGTATTTCTGTGAGCGTTATGAAGATTTCATCTATCTTGATCGAGTTGCTGTTACCAGCGATTACCAAGGTGCTGGCGTTGGCGCAGCCTTGTATCGCAAGGTCGAACAAATGGCAGAAGCGTCACTATTCGCTTTAGAGGTAAACACAAAACCCAGAAACGAAGGTTCTTTGCGGTTTCACACACGTGAAGGTTTCACACTGTTGGAAGAAGTGGAAACTCGACCTGGCAAAATGGTCGGTTTTATGATCAAGAAATTGAAGGGATGACAACGATGACTCAAGTTGCCGTAGTTACAGGTGCCGCGCAAGGAATTGGGCGCCGAACAGCACAGGTACTCAATGAACAAGGTTGGAGCCTCGTTCTGCTCGACTTGCAACACGTTGATGCTTCTGAATACAAATCTGCATTGGTACTTGCGGGAGACATTTCCGATGAACAATTTGTGGAGTCTGCTGCACAGCAATGCATTGACAAGTTTGGCCGTGTCGATGCATTGGTGAACAACGCAGGTATTTCATGCATCAGTTCAGCACTGGAAACGTCTGCAGAGTTGTATCGCAAGGTCATAGATGTGAATTTGGTTGCGCCTTTTCTGCTGGCCAAAGCATTTGGGCGTGTGATGATCGCGAACGGATCTGGTTCGGTGGTCAACGTTGCCTCTGTTGCTGGGCTGCAAGGTGTGGCAGACCGTTCTGCGTACAACGCAAGCAAGCATGGACTTATTGGGCTCACGCGCACGCTTGCAGTTGAGTGGGGCGCAAAGGGCGTTCGGGTTAATGCGGTGTGTCCTGGCTGGGTGAAAACCGAAATGGACCATAAAGACCAGGCCGGTGGCAGTTACAGCGACGCAGACATCATGGAGCACGTACCAATGGGCCGGTTCGCAAAACCTGATGACATTGCTCAAGCCATCGCATTTCTGTGTGATTCTTCAAAATCTGGGTTCATCAATGGAGTTGCTTTGCCAGTAGATGGTGGCTGGACGGCCGATGGTTCCTGGCAATCACTTCGACTGAAGCACCGTTAGCACTAGGTTGTAAGTGTCAAAGGAGCCATCATGGCAAACAAAGAACAGAATAAGAATCCAAACCAGAAAAAAGAAGCAAAGATGACGCTGAAAGAAAAGCGTGCAAAGAAGGCAGAAAAGAAGAAGTCTTAAAGCTTCTTAAAAACAACGACGCGCGCTTTGTCTCCAAAGTGCGTGCTGCCCTCACCATAAATATCGACTTCCTCGTATTGAGGCTTGGTGATGGTTTTGTTGTCGACGGCCTCGGTTATTGCTGAAGCAAAGTCGTCGTCTTCCCAGTGCTGTTGGTTCACGCCCGCAACAATGGTTGCACCGGATCGACAGACTGTTATTGCATCGATGAGTTCATAAGCGCCTAGGTGGCCGATGGTGAACGTTCCTGCACTGACAAAAAAGTCGTAATAGTTTGCAGCAAAGTAGATGGTGCCGGTGAGGTCGGCTTCATGCAAGTCTTCGTACACCTTGGTTCCATCTTGGCGAAGCTTGGTAGCCGCAACAGCAAGCATCTCGGGTGAGATGTCTACGCCTTCAATAACGCTCTTCGGGCGAATCGTTGCAATTTCTTCTCCTACAGCCCCAGTGCCGCAGCCAATGTCGATGACACTGAATGAACGGTCGGAAGGCATGTGCTTGGCCAGGACTGCAGCGATTTTGGCTGGGTAGACATATTTATTGTCTTCAATGAAGGTTTTGTCATACGTGGGGGCCCACTGTGCATACAGCTCACGACTGTCATCAGGCGTTACGAGGTTGTAAGCATCGGCGAGGGTGATCTGTTTCTTCGGTTTTTCGGCCACGCGATTATTGTAACTGCAGTCGTTTCACGCGAGCCGGGGGGTCGTCATGAAGGTGCCGTTAACCGTTGTTGATCATCTGCGACGCGCGGAACAGGTGTATGGGCAACGAACTGCATTCATTGACGAACCAGATCAGCCTGCCGAGTCGTGGGGTACACAAACCTATGCAGAGATGGCACGTCGGGCACGCGCCCAAGCTGCAGCATTAGACAAGTTGGGCGTTGCTCAAGGTGCTCGCGTTGCCGTAGTCAGTCAAAATTCCGCGCGCCTGCTCACCAGCTTCTTTGGGGTGAGCGCATTCGGACGAATTCTTGCGCCAATAAATTTTCGACTCTCTGCAGAAGAAGTCGGTTACATCGTGGATCACTGTGGTGCAGAGGTGCTCATTGTCGATCCTGAATTAGAAGATTCACTTAAGAATGTTTCCGCAAAGCATCGTTTTGTCATCGGTGCCGAGAGTGACGAGTTGCTGTATGACTATTCGGCAGAACCAAAACCATGGACTCCGGATGAAGACGCGACAGCAACCATTAACTACACCAGTGGTACAACCGCTCGTCCAAAAGGGGTGCAATTAACTCATCGAAATATTTGGTTGAACTCCACAACGTTTGGTTGGCACATGGGAGTGAATGACCGCGATGTATATCTGCATACATTGCCGCAGTTTCATTGCAATGGTTGGGGAATGGTGTACGCGGTTACCGCAATGGGCGGTACGCATGTTGTCCTTCGCAAGGTCGATGGCGCCGAAATTCTTCGTCGCGTTGACAAGCATGGAGTCACTTTGATGTGTGGAGCGCCAGCAGTTGCGAACGCCATCATTGATGCGTCTCACCAATTCGATTCAGGCGTTCCGGGAAGGGGAACCGTTCGCATGGTGGTTGCAGGAGCTCCGCCACCATCGAAGACCATCGAGCGAGTGGAGACCGAACTTGGTTGGCAATTCCATCAGATATACGGATTAACAGAAACCTCACCGGTGCTAACGATCAATAGTCCTCGTTTTGAAACAGACCATCTAACGCCAGCCGAGCGATCAGTGGTGCTGAGTGCAGCGGGAGCCCCAACAATTGGAACAGTAATTGCAACCAGCGATAGTGGAGAGGTGATGGCTCGCAGCAACACGGTGATGGATGGATATTGGAATCAGCCCGATGCGACTGACGCAGCAATCATGGATGGTTTCTTTTACACAGGTGACGGAGGAAGCATCGGAGACGGTCATGTGTTGACCATCAGTGACCGTAAGAAGGATGTGATCATCTCCGGAGGAGAAAATGTCAGTTCAATAGAAGTTGAAGATGCACTGTTCTCCCACCCAGATGTCACTGAAGTGGCTGTGATCGGCATCCCAGATGAAAAGTGGGGAGAACTCGTGCTAGCTCTCGCTGTGAAGGCACCTGGTTCGACGCTTACTGAAGACGAACTGATCGCCTTTTGCCGATCAAAAATTGCCACGTATAAATGTCCGAAGAGAGTGGAGTTCCGTGCAGAGCTTGCGCGCACGTCAACAGGCAAATTACAAAAATTCAAACTCCGTGCCCCATATTGGGACGGCTACACGAAACAGGTGAACTGATGTTGAGTGAACAGGCAATTAGTGCGGCAATTGAACAATTTCACGATGAGGGTTACGCAATTGTGCGCAACTTTCTTCCCGAGAATGAATTGTCAGAATTGCAGAAGAAGACCGCCGAATTGCGCGAGATTGCACTTGAGCATCCAGTTACATATCGCCATGGCAACTTGACCTACGAGATTCTTCCTGAAGAGCACTTCGGCAAGCGGTATGTCATACAGGCGTATTGGTTCGCATGGGCAGATGCGTACTTCGACAAGTTCAGAAGTAATCCGCGGTATCTGCAGCTTCTCGAACCATTGATTGGCAGGAACGTAAAACAAGTAACTCAGCAAATTCATTGGAAGCCGCCTGGGGCACGACTCACTGGTTATCGCTTTCATCAAGACTTACGGTTTCGCGAAAGCCGGGAATCGTACGAAGATGTTGTTCGTGACACGGTCACCATGGGTCTGGCAATTGATAGGGCAACGCCAGAAAATGGTTGTCTCAAGATTGTTCCTCGCAGCCACACGATGGGTTATCTCGGACTCTCCGATAATGGAGACGGCCAAATTATGAAAGGTCTTACGCAAGACGATGAATTGGTGCAAGTAGGTATTCATCCATCGCAAGTAATTGATGTGGTGCTTGAACCTGGCGACCTAGTGGTGTGGGGGCTGATGACGGTTCATGGTTCATTGCCGAACGAGTCGATACACGAGCGCGCATTTGCCATTTCAAGCTATGTACGAGGCGAAACATCGCAGCGTGGTGAATGGACGTTTAAGGACGGGAAACCTCAGTTGTTAGGTGAATCACCTCAGTTGTGTAAGAACGAGAAACTTTTTGCCAATCTAGAACCGCACTACGACGCGACCAAATGGTTTCTCTGAACTAGCCTGCGCTCATGATTTCAAACACGCTGCTTAACTCGGTATTGGTCATAGTCGCCAGCATGGTGTTGCTGTGGATCTTGAGCCTGGCGAAGAAGAACGCTTCAATTGTTGACATTTTTTGGGGACTGGGATTCGTCATCGTTGGATGGGCGAGTGCGATCAACGCCGACAATGTGTCGGGCTTAGGCAAAGTGGTCCTTGGGATGGTCACCCTGTGGGGTGTGCGCCTATCGCTGTATCTGGCCATTCGTAATCACGGCAAACCAGAAGACTTTCGCTACGTGGCAATGCGCAAGCATTATGGGGCACGTTTTCCTGTGATCAGTTTGTTCACTGTGTTTCTATTGCAGGGCGCAATCATGATGGTGGTTTCGCTGCCTGTACAGATCGCTTTATCCGATGCACATGCCTCCCTATCAATTGTGAGTTATGTGGGAATTGCACTCTTCGCACTCGGGATTTTCTTTGAAGCCGTAGGCGACTGGCAGCTAGCTCAGTTCAAGCGCAACCCGCAGAACGCTGGGCAAGTTATGCAAACTGGTTTATGGAAGTACACGCGTCATCCAAACTATTTTGGCGACACGTGCGTGTGGTGGGGCATTGGCATCGTCGCCCTGAGCGCAAGTTTCGGTTGGATTGGGCTTGTTGGAAGTTTGCTGATGAACTTTTTCTTGGTTCGTGTTTCGGGAGTTCCAATGTTGGAGCGTTCAATGTCGAAGCGACGACCTGGCTACGACGAATACAAGCGACGCACCAGCAGTTTCGTTCCACGTCCGCCAAAGAAATAGCTACACGCGCGGAGTGCGGCCGCGAAGTTTTGCCCACTCACCGAATTGCGTGAGTGAAGCAACAGTTGCGCCCATCGACTCTGGCGCGACCGGATGACTGATGAGGTACCCCTGCGCCTTGGCGCAACGAAGTTCTGCAAGCGCTTGCAGTTGGCGAACGCTTTCTACACCTTCGGCCACCATGTCGAGACCGAGTGAATCACCCATCGCAATGATGGTGCGCACAAGTGATCGCGCACTGAGGTCGTCTGCAACTCCGTTGACAAATGAACGGTCAATCTTCAATCGCTGAATCGGGAACTTTTGCAGAAGCGAAAGCGATGAGTATCCGGTTCCGAAGTCGTCAATGGCCACGCGTACGCCAAGTGCACACAATTTGGTCAGCGCTTCGAGCGCTTGTTCTGGTTGGGCGATCATTACGCCTTCAGTTATTTCGAGCCACAGCTGATCGGGCGCTATATGTGAACGCTGTAATGCTTCGTGGACAACGGGAACAAAATTTGGATCATGCAGTTGGCGCGGGCTTACGTTTACCGACATCGTTGCTTCACGACTGCAGATTCCTTCATTGATCCAGCCACGCAAATGGGTGAGAGCTTCCAGCAATGCCCAAGCCCCAATGGGAACGATGGTCCCGGTTTCCTCGGCGATTGGAATGAACTCTGCAGGCGAGATGATGCTGCCGTCGTCACGTGTCCAACGCATGAGCGCTTCAAACCCAACAACGTCGCCAAGTTCAATATCGACAATTGGTTGATGAACAAGTCGCAACTCTCTGCGCTCGAGTGCTCGGTACAACGCGGTTTCAACGGCGAGTCGTTGTGTTACGCGCTCAAGCATTGATTCGTCAAAGATTGCGACACAATTACGTCCGGCATCTTTTGCTCGGTACATCGCGGTATCGGCATGGCGAAGAAGATCGTCTGCGCCCGATGAAATATGTTTTTGAAAGGTTGCGACACCGATGCTGGTGGACACAAAAACATCACCCTGGCGCAATGAAAGCGGTTCGTTGAAGCTTTCAAGAATTTTGTCGGCAACGATCATGGCATCGCTTGCTCCGCGAGTACCAGGGTCCAAGATGACGAATTCGTCTCCAGAGATTCTTCCAACGATGCACCGTTCGGGCAGCGCATTGCGCAATCGTTGCGCGACAGCAATAAGTACGTTGTCTCCAGCTTGATGCCCGAGGGAATCATTGATGTTCTTAAATCTGTCAACGTCAATGAACAGCACCGATGGGTGTCGGCTGTCTTCTTCGGCAAACTCAAGTGCATCATGGACATACGAGAGCATGAGGCTTCTATTTGGCAAGCCAGTAAGTGCATCGGTCTGTGCTGAGTGAATGAGCGATCGTTGTGTCTTGGCATTGGCGCGCACAGCGTGAATAACACGAGATGTAACGGCAATAGATAAGACGAATACTGAAATCGCCCGAACGATTCGATCGGTTTGGTCCGCGGCTTCGGTAAGTGCCAGAACGACAACGGGAATGGTGAGTGCAGCCGTAGTGACGATAAGTCGTCCAAGCAGCGGTCGTTGTGTGCGGACTGGCCCGTGTTCGGTAATGGTGGAGATGGATTGATGGACGAATGCTGCAGAGCACAAGAACAAGCAGAATACGTAAGAGGCGTTGATGTACTGGTTGGCTATGTCAATGCGACCAGAATCATTTGCTGCATAGAGAAAGTCTCCGGCAAGCGTGAACGTGATTGCGCCAGCAATTAACCACACGGCTGGTGTGCGTGCCGCATCGCCGAACAGCAACGTTGCAAGAGAAAAGAGAACTATTGCGCTAATTGCGAGAGTTGCTCCCTGAATACCAGTAACTAATACGACAGATGTACTCGCATCGAAAGATGGCTGCAGAAAAATCACCCAGATGAGAAACCATGCACCTAAAGCAACGATGAGGCCATCGCCGAGCACGCTCATCGGATCATTGCCGATACGACGGCGAATGATGAGCAGGAGACCAAGAGCCAAAGTGATTTGGACGAGCAAGAACAATGATTCAGGAATTGCTTGCAAGGTCACATTCGAGAACTGATTGTCCAACACCTGAGCAGTAGACGAAGCTACGGCGATTACGAAGAGTGCAGGCCACAACAATTTGTCTGGCTTATTGAACTTGGCAGAAATACCAAGAAACACCATTACTTGAACCGTGGCAATGAGGTAAGCCGTGTTACTGAATGTCTGAGAATGGCTGGTAGCGACCGCAATTGACAATGCCAAACCAACGCCAGTTAAGCCCCACGAAAGGCGTGAAATAGGCGCAGAATTCACTTGGCAAACGGTACAGCATCCCTTTTCATGCACTGAGGATGGGTTACTTTGGATGCAGGGCGGAGAACCCTTAGCCGCGTTTGCGGCCTGTTTGGAGTTCCCCAAAAATGTTCGTTACCCGCCACTCTCCAGTCACCGATGCGGTGCTCAAGGACCAGTTGTGGACTCTGTATACCCGCTCGTACGCACGAACTGCAGAAGAAGCCGTGACTCATGAAATGCTCGATCGGCTTGAATTCAACGATCAACTTGCTGACGCGACTAATCGTGCTTGGGTGGTGTGGGAAGACAACATGCCGGTTGCGATGACCATGATTGCAACGGATGTTCGCCGAACACGCTGGTTGAGTGAGCACTATTTCAAGAAAAACTATCCAAAGCAATTTGCAACGAACAAAGTGCATTACGTGGTGTGGGCAGTTGTCGACCCTTCGTATGTCACGAAGGGTGTCAGCATGTTTATGGCACGTCAGGCAATGGCCGTTGAGGCACGAGAAGGCTCGTTATTGGTATTTGACATGCCAGAGTCGAATCAACCCAATGAGCAGGGTGGCGCTGCTGAGTTGATGTTCAGGATGGCGCGGCAAGTTGGTGGAGCTCATTTGGTTCCGCTCACTGTCCAGAGGTATTACGCACTCGATTTCTCTCCAGCGCTGGTTGAACAGCAGGAAACTGGCGCACAGACACCGAGTTCGCTGTCTGATTCAGTTCTTTAGCCAGTAATCCCCGCTAGATTTGGGGTCAATATGGCAGTCACGTTTGTTGTGCCCGGAGCACATCTGATGAGCGGACTCCTCGGCGAACGCGATGAGCACCTGAAGTTCATTGAGGGTGAATTTGAAGATGTCGCCATCAGGGTTCGCGGTAATGAAGTTTCGATTACTGGACCGCAATCCGATGTTGTCTCACGCCTGTTTGAGGAATTGACCGCGTTATTGCAACGAGGCGAATCACTAGATCGCTCGGTCTTGTCTCGGTCAATTGTGATGGTGCAGGCAAATGAGAAGCCAAGCTTGATTCTGACCGAGGATATTTTGCGCACAAGTAGCGGTAAAAACGTGCGCGCAAAGACTTCTGGCCAGCGAAAATATATTGAAGCGATCAGGGACAATGTCATCACATTTGGTATCGGTCCCGCAGGTACTGGTAAAAGCTGGCTTGCTGTGGCAATGGCGGTGCTTGCGCTGAACACAAAACGCGTTCAGAGAATTATTTTGACGCGTCCAGCGGTTGAAGCAGGCGAGCGTTTGGGATTTTTGCCAGGTGACCTCACCGCAAAGATCGATCCATATTTGCGCCCGCTCTATGACGCGCTGCACGACATGGTTGGTGCTGAAACGGCGAAGATGTATCTAGAAAAGCAAGTTGTTGAAGTTGCACCGCTTGCGTTCATGCGCGGTCGAACGTTAAACAACAGTTTTGTCATTTTGGATGAAGCCCAGAACACCACTCCTGAGCAAATGAAGATGTTCCTAACGCGCATTGGATTTGGTTCCAAAGTTGTAGTTACTGGCGATACGACCCAAGTAGACGTACCCGATGGCCGAAGCGGGTTGCTCGGGGTTGAGCGAGTGCTCACCGGAATTAAAGATTTAACGTTTGTTCATCTCGATGCAACCGATGTTGTTCGACATCGCATCGTTGCTGACATTGTCGCTGCATACGAAAAACAAACACCAAACCATGGCTGAATCACGACCAGGCGTATCTAAACCACGACGTGTTGGCGGCGACGGCGAGCCAGAGGTGTTTATGGCTGACGAGCAACAGGATCTAGAAATTGATCTTGCGCGATGGCAGAACCTTGCCCTAGATGTTTTGCGTGCTGAAGGTGTAAAGGGATTGACCGAGATGACGGTGATGTTTATCGATGCTTCGACCATGACTGAGTTGAATTCGCAGTACATGGGTAAGGCTTATGCAACCGATGTGCTGTCATTCCCGCTCGATGCCGTTGAAGCAACGCGCACGCCAGGCCCAGGAGCAATGTCGAAATCTCCTGAACCTGCACCATTGGATATATCCGAATTGCCCTTACTGCTTGGTGATGTTGTTATTTGTCCGAGCGTGGCCGTTGCCCAGGCTCCGCGACATGCAGGGACCATCGATGATGAACTTGCTTTGCTCCTGGTGCACGGAATTTTGCATGTGCTTGGTAACGATCACGACAATCCAGAGTCAGAAGCAGCAATGCACGCGCTAGAGCGAAAACACCTCGAAGCCTTTCATTGGGGTCACACAGCACCAGAGAATTTCCGACATATTCAGGAGATAGAAGAAAAATGATATTTGCCCAAACGCCAACGGCAATCGACTATTGGATGCTTGCCGGCATCGGGCTCATTCTCGTAGTCCTCATTTTTCTTTCGCTTGCCGAAATGAGTTTGTCGCAGTTGACAAAACCGCGTGCGGCAGCACTTGCGGAAAAGGGAGCCAAGTCGGGCAAGGCGTTGGTTCGCCTTGCAGCAGAGCCAACCATGTGGGTGAACCCATTGTTGCTTACGGTGAACGTCTGTCAAACCGTGCAGGCAACGCTGATGGGAATTGTGTCAGGCCGATTGTTTGGACCTGCTGGTGTTGCTGTTGGTGTGATTATCAACGTGATGTTGTTCTTCGTGCTTGCAGAAGCAGTGCCAAAAACATACGCATTGCTCAACCCCGTTCGTGGTGCGACAACAACTGCACGCCCAATTTCTTTGCTGGTGCGCTTTTGGCCATTGCGCGCTGCGTCAACAGTGTTGATCAAACTCACCAACGTCATTGTGAAGGGCGAGGGGCTAAAGCAAGGCCCGTTCATTGGCGAGCAAGAGTTCTTGGGAATAGTCGAGGCTGCTGCGCAGGAAAGTGTGATTGAACACGAAGAGCGCGAGCTCATCGAATCAATTATTGAATTCGGCGACACTGTGGTGCGCGAAATCATGGTCCCACGACCTGATGCCATGTTTATTGATAGTGATCTCACCATCACACAGGCTCTTGATAAAGCGGTGGAAGACGGCTTCAGTCGTCTTCCCGTGTTGCGAAAAGATGACGACGACGTGGACGATGTTGTCGGCATCGTGTACGTGAAGGATCTAGTCATCGCCGAGCGCAAGGGCAATGGGGCTTCACCGATTACCGAACTCATTCGCGAAGTTGAAGTCGTTCCTGAAAATAAATTGGTTGCCGACCTGATGCGCAGCATGCAGGCCAAGAAATTCCACATGGTCATGGTTGCCGACGAATACGGAATCATTGTCGGTCTTGCAACGCTTGAAGATTGCTTGGAAGAACTGGTTGGAGAAATTGTCGACGAACACGATGATGAAGATCTTTCGTTGCAGCATCTAGCAAACGGCGACTACTTGGTGGTTGGCTCGATGCCCATTTCTCGACTCAACGACGAGCTTGAATTAAAGGTTCCAGAGTCTGAATACGACACCATCGGCGGTTTCATTTTTGGAATGTTGGGGCACGTTCCTGTGCAAGGCGAATCAGTCGATTTCGACGGATGGCGCATCAGTACTGAGACACTTGATGGTCGCCGTATTCAGCAAGTACGCATCAGCGCCATTACGTCGTAACGACTATCGTCGGGCGAATGGACATTTCGCTTGAAGGAAAAGTAGCCCTCATTACCGGTGGATCTCGTGGAATTGGCTTAGCCATTGCCAAGTCGTATGCAGATTCTGGGGCGCAAGTAATGCTCACTTCCAGAAAAGAAGAATCGCTACGCGATGCGGCAAAGTTTGTGGGTGGTGGTGCCTCATATCTTGCAGGTAATGCAGGCGACACTGAATTCGCCCAGAAGTGTGTGAGTGCAACTCTTGAACAATTTGGAAAGATCGATATCTTCGTCAACAACGCAGCAACAAACCCTTATGCGGGTCCAACGCTGGCGGTAAGTGAAGCGCAATTTGACAAAACCTTTCAGGTCAACCTTCGTGGTCCATTGTTTTGGTGTTCTCAGGTCTGGGCACAACACATGAGAGATAACCCTGGGGTCATTCTCAACATCGCATCAGTTGGTGGCCTTCGCGCAGAGGGGAACCTTGGCGTATACAACCTGACCAAGGCAGCTCTCATTCATCTGACCAGGCAACTGGCAGGCGAGTTAGGGCTCACGCGTGTTGTGGGCATTGCGCCAGGATTAGTGAAAACCGATTTTGCTCAAATGTTGGTCGACAACTACGGCGATTCTCTCGCTAAGCGACTTCCACGTAAACGCCTTGGTGAACCTCAAGACATTGCGAATCTTGCGACGTTCTTGGCTTCAGATGCTGCGAATTGGATTACCGGGGAAACCTATGTAATTGACGGCGGTGCGGGAGTGGCATCTGGTGCGATGTAATTGCGCACTTCTGTGAAGAGCGTTGGTCCACCAACAGCAAGTGCCAGCAGACCAAGAACTGCGGCAGCAAGAAACGGCATACGCAAATTCGTTGAGTAAGCAATTTGCCCACCGATCAGTGCGCCAATGCCAATTGATCCTGTGCCAATAAATCGGTACACGCTATTCACGCGGCCAAATAGTTCAGCAGGGATAACTCGCTGCCTCAGGGAAACTGTGACTACGTTCCATGTTGTTCCAGCGAGACCCATGAGAGAAGCGGCTATTGCCACTGCCCAAACGTAAGGCATGAAGAAATAGATGATGCCAACGAAACCAAACACAAAATATGAATAGACAATTGATTGAGCAATTCCAAGACGTTTTGAGATCTTGTCTCCAAGCAAACCACCAAGAATTGAGCCGATGGCGGTGAGAGCAAGCAAGAATCCGTAAGCGCGACCGGTCACTCCAAGCTCTTCTGCAGCATATTTCACGAAGATTGCATCGCCGAACATGGCGGTCATGTTGGCGATTCCAAGCATGATGGCAAGCGTGCGAATGAGCTTGTTGCTCCACAGCCAGCGAAGACCCTCCACGAGATCGGCTTTGAAACTCTTGCGCTGCTCCAGAGATTCGCTTTCCGCCACTGCACTTGATGGAATTCGAATACTTGCTACCAGTACTGCAGCTAGAGCAAATGACGCTGCATCCACGCCGAAAGGTACACCAACAGCGACAACGAATGCCCACGCACCGAGCGGCAACCCGATGAAGGTATTAGTGATGAGTTCAAGACTGGAAAGACGTCCGTTTGCCTTTTCGAGAAGATGATCAGGGACGATCTGTGGCAAAAAGGCCTGTGCCGACATATCGAAAATGACTTCACAACAGCCAACGCCGATCAGAATTGCCATGAATATCCAGATGGAAAGTGATCCCGTTGCTGCAGAAAACGCAATGAGCGCAAAAAGAGCTGCACGAATAATGTTTGCAACCACCATCATCTTTCGGCGGTCAAATCGATCGATGTATACGCCTGCAGGTAACGAGAGAACAAGCCATGGAATCATGGAGCAAAAGCTCACTCCTGCAATAAGGCGTTCGTCGCTAGTGAGCGACAGCGTGAGTAGTGGTGCAGCAGCATGCACCATTCCGTCGCCGATGTTGGAAACTCCGGTGGCGACAAACTGGCGCCAATAGTTAGCAGGTAGTCGCTGATCGCTGGTATCTATTTCATATTCCTTAACGTCTGGATGTCAACTTTGCCAAGAGATGTGGTTGGAATCGCTGGCACAATTCTCAGTTCGGTCGGTGCGCAGTACGAGGGTAATTGTTGCTTTACGTGCTGACGAACATCTTCCAAAGTCGGAGGCTCGGCCTGCGAAGAAACGATCCAAGCGACAACACGCTGTCCCCACTGTTCATCGTCAATTCCACTGATCACCACTCGTTCTATGCCCGGAAATGTGGAGACGATTTTCTCGACTGCATTCGGCCAAACATTCTCGCCGCCAGAGATAATCATGTCGTCTAGGCGCCCAAAGACCTGTAACACGTTGTCGTTGAACCTTCCGCTATCTCCCGTCGGGTACCAGCCATCAACCAAAGTTGGTTGTTCCGAAGAGCGGTACGTGCGAAATAGCGATGGTGTATGAACTTCAATGAGTTCGTGTCTGATGCGGATCTCGACACCATCAAGAGGTTCACCGTTGTACGCAATTCCACCGAATGTCTCTGTCATGCCATAGGTGGTGATGACATTGCTTGGCAGATCTGGGGGAGCCGCTGCTCCACCAAGAAGGATCATCTCAAAAATGGCAGGGTCAACTCGGCGAAGCGTCGTAGGCACAAGTGAAACGTGAGTTGCTCCAGCATTGACTTTGGCTAGCACTTCGGCTTCTTCGAACGTGGGAAGAATGCTGATGGGATTTCCAAACAAAATTGACCGAGCAAGAACACTGAATCCGGCGACATGCGAAACAGGCAGGCACAAAAGCCAGTGTGTAGATGAATCGGTGTTCAGACGTGCTTGCGACAAGTTGAGCAACGCTTGAATTGACTCGTGAGTATGAACAACGCCTTTGGGCGTTCCTGTGGAACCGCTGGTTGCAATAACTAGGGCATCGTGATTTTCAGTTGGTTCGCTGTCAGAACTTTTGACGATGTTCCCAGTTTCATCAATTACGAGTGACGGCTTTATTTGTGCGACGAGTGCATTCTTGGCGGCTTGGGGGAGTCGTTGGTCGATGGGGAATACTGCGTCTCCTGCATCCCAGGCATTGCGCACATGGATCGCGAACTCGGTGCTTGCCGGCATATCAAGCGCAATGAGGCGATTCACGATCATCAGCGTAGGCGCTTGAAAGTGCGACACTAGAAGGATGGAAACACAACCACGCGGCCTGCAACTCTGGATATTGGGGGCTCGTCCGCGAACGTTGCCTGCAGCGTTCGTTCCTGTTTTCGTGGCGTTTGGTCGTGCGCTGTCTCAGGAAACCACACACGCAAAAATGTGGTGGTGCGGCTTATTCGCCCTCATCGTCAGTGTTTCATTGCAGGTCGGTGTTAACTACGCAAACGATTACTCGGATGGAATAAAGGGCACTGACAGTAAGCGTGTTGGGCCATTACGACTTGTTGGTTCGGGTTTGGTTCCGGCCAAAACGGTGAAGACAGCAGCGTTCATTGCGTTTGGTGTTGCCGCAGTGTTCGGACTGTTTATTGCGCTCGCCACAACACTTCTTCTCGTGCCACTTGGGGCACTGTGCATTGCTGCTGGTTGGTTGTATACGGGCGGACCAAAACCATATGGCTATATGGGATTTGGCGAGTTGTTCGTTTTCGTGTTTTTTGGTTTAGTGGCAACGTGTGGATCGGTGTATGCCATTACGCAAAAGATTGACGCAGAAACTGTGCTTGCCGCGTGCGTCGTTGGTTTGCTGGCGTGCGCATTGCTGGTGGTGAATAATTTGCGCGATATACCCGGCGACACCATTGCCAATAAATTGACGTTGGCGGTGCGCATGGGAGATGCCATGACGAGGAAGTTGTATTACGCCATGTATGTATATGTGGTGCTCTTGATTGTGTTGATTGGAACACAAGATCGCACAGTACTTATTGCACTGGTTGGCATTGTTGCTGCTTATCCAGCGTTGAAGTCAGTGAAATCTGGCGCCTTAGGCAGAGACCTGATTCCTGTGCTTGGAGCTACCGGTAAAGCGCAATTAGCAATCGGATTGCTTCTCGCGGTTGGTTTAGCTCTGTAACCAGGCGTTGACCGACTCGCCAAATGCGGTGGGTTGATCGAGATGAGCGCTGTGGCCCGCTTTGTCAATGATGCTCAGTGTTGATTTTGGAATGAGTTGTTTCATTCGTTTGGCAATCGCTACAAACTTCTCGTCGCGAGATCCGGCAACAATGAGTACCGGGATTCGAATTTCGTGAAGTTGTGACCACAATGGTTGCTGTTGTCCGGTTCCACATGTGCGCAAACTGCTTGCGAGTGAAGCCGGTGTATTTCGGTTCCGATCACGAATTTCTGCATCGCTAAATGCTGATTTGGCGAATAGTGGCTGTTGTATCCATTCATTGATGAATGCAGAAGTTCCGATCTGTTCAATTCGTGTAGCCAAAGCGTCATCGGATTGCACGCGGGATTCGCGTTCGGAGTCGTCTTCGATGCCAGGAGTTCCACTCACCAGAACGAGACCCGTCATTGCTTGAGGGTGTTGCATAACCGCGTGAAGCGCCATGCGTGCTCCCATGCTGTAACCAACCAGTACTTTGCCGAAAGCGATATCGGCGATGGCTTCACCAGACTCCTCTAATGAAAGTGAAATTCCTTGGGACTCTCCGTGGTCTGGAGCGTCAACGAATGTGTTGGTTGAATCATGAATGGTTTGCACGGGGATCTTCCATGAATTTCCAGTTTGGGTGAAACCATGGACGAAACAGAGATCTCGTGAACCTGTGCCGCTGGACTCGTAATGCAAACTCATGCTCGTTCGAGAATCCTTTCAATGATGCGTTCGAACATTTCAACATCTTGTGCTCCGGGCACAGACCATTGTCCATTAATGATAAATGTTGGGACGGCGGTCACGCCATAGTCAGATGCTTCGGCAATCTCTGCGCGAATTTCATTTACGAGTGAATCGCTTTCAAGGAATGTCATTGCCTCTGGTCGTGGTATTCCTGCTGATTCAGCACAGTCAGCAAGTACGGAAATTTCACCAATGTTTAATCCGTTAGTGAAATATGCATCCATAATCTTTTCCTTCAGGACAATTTGAATGGCTGCACCGTGCTGCTTCAGCGCATAGCCCAGCATTCGATGGGCAAGAAATGTATTTGCCCGAACGGCGATATCCATGTTGAACGTGATGTTGTCTTGCGCTGCGACGGAGGTGACGTGCTGGAGGATCTCGGTGGCCTTTTCCTGCCCACCAAACTTCTTGGCGTAAGCGTCCTTTGCAGGTGTCGGGGAATCGGATGGTGCGGTTGGGTCGAGTTGGAATGGGCGGAATACATATTCCACATCAACATCGACTCCGCGTTCACGTAGGCGGGAAATTGCCGTCTCAAAACGCCGTTTTCCAATAAAACACCATGGACATATGACGTCGGAGAAGATTTCTATGCGCATAGGTGCCACGATAGAGGGAATGGCTACCTCTCCTGCAACCACGGCGACCTTTTGCTCGACCTTTGTGGACGAGTGGGTTCGACTTGGGGTCACTCATGCTGTGGTGTCGCCTGGGTCCCGCAGTACGCCTATGGCAATCGCGTTAGCAAGTAATCCGAAAATCTCGCTCCATGTATTCCACGATGAGCGTTCTGCGGCATTTGCTGCTTTGGGCATTGGTCTCGAGTCAGGGATTCCAGCGGTGTTGTTGTGCACATCGGGAACGGCTGCTGCGCAGTTTTTTGCTGCGGTGATCGAGGCGAACTACGCGCATGTTCCGCTACTCGTATGTACAGCCGATCGTCCTCCAGAATTGCAAGGCGTTGGTGCACCGCAGACCATTAACCAAACAAATCTGTACGGCACTTTCGTTCGCAAATTTATTGACGCAGGAATTGCAGATGATACGAAGGTTTCTAAGTGGCGATCCAGTGCTCGTGATGCATTTTCGGCAACTGTTGGAGTGAACCGCGGACCATGTCATGTGAACTTTCCGTTCCGCGAACCTCTTGTTGGCGTGGCCGGAGTGCTGCCGGCACTAGACACGCATTCACCGGTTCGCGTAAGCGCCGATGTCGCGACAGCATCAGAACGCAAAAAGCTTTCGTTAGCCCTACGCGCTGAACGCGGAGTCATCATTGCGGGAAACGGAATCGACCAACCGCGGTTTATTCTGGAGCTTGCAGCAAAATTGAAGTGGCCAGTTATTGCAGACCCACGAAGTAATTGCCGAGTTGCTTCTGAAAGCAGCCATGGAGCAACTGTGGTCAGCTGTGCCGATGTGATGTTGCGGCACCATCCAACAGCCGAATCACTTAAACCGAGCGTGGTCATTCGCATCGGCGATCCGCCAGTGAGCAAAGTGGTAAATCAGTGGCTTGCACAGTGTGGTGGCGAGCAAATTGCCGTTACACAACAACCGTCGCTCATTGACCCCGACAAGGTTGTCACCACTCACATCGTGGGTTCGATCAATGAGCTATTCATGGAGATGACACGTGGTGTCGACTCTCGAACTGAAACAGAGTGGATGAATAGCTGGAAGCGTTGCGAACGAAGCGCACGCACCGCACTCGATAAAAAATTGTCTGAACAGGACCAACTGACCGAACCGACTTGCGCTGTGACGGTAAGTAGTTCTCTCGTGTCAGGATCAAATTTGGTGGTGTCATCGTCTATGCCGGTGCGCGATCTTGAGTGGTTTGCCCCTGCGCGAGATGGAGTTCGCGTATTCAGTAATAGAGGAGTAAATGGAATCGATGGCGTGGTGTCGACGGCTGTTGGAGTCGCTCTGTCGTCAAAGGCGCCAACCGCTCTGCTTATCGGTGATATTGCATTGCTGCACGACAGCAATGGTCTGCTCAATTTGATTCGCCGAGACGTTCAGCTGAAAATCATTGTTGTTGACAACGAGGGTGGAGGAATATTCTCCTTTCTTCCTCAAGCCCAAGCCATGGAAGATGCTCAATTCGAGCAGCTATTCGGTACCCCGCACAGCGTGGATTTCGAAGCGCTGGCAAAAACTCACGGTATTCCATTCACATGGGTGGCAACGGCAGATGATTTACAACGCGAAATGAGTAATACCGCAACGTCAATAGTTGGCGTTCGAACAGATCGCAACACAAATGTTGATGATCACAATGCTCTGTACTCGGCAGTTGCCGATTCATTGTTGAAGTAGCTAGTTACGGGCGAGTGATGGCTGCAAGCATGGCCTGCAACTTGGCCTGGGTTTCTGCAAACTCTTCCTGCGGGTCACTGTCTGCCACTATGCCTCCACCTGCAAACAAGCGCGCTTGAGTGCGCGAGTCATTGAACTGTGCACAGCGAATTGCCACAGCAAAGACTCCGTTTCCACGGGCATCAAACCAACCTATTGCGCCTCCATATTTATCGCGATCCATACCTTCGTACTGTGCAATGAGTTGCAACGCTTTGTCGCGAGGGAATCCACCGAGTGCGGGAGTAGGGGAAAGCGCAAGTGCCGCATCGAGCACATGAATGTGTGGCTCCGAGAGCTTGCCCATCAACTGTGTGCCGAGGTGTTGGACGTTTGCGACTTGAACCACTGAAGGCTCAGCCTCCCAGTCAAGATATGAACAATGTGGCAGCAGCGTGTCGTGAACCATGTCGATTACCACACGGTGTTCAATTTGATTCTTTGCGCTTTCCAACAATTGTTTAGCCAACAGTGCATCTTTTTGGGCATCTCCGGTGCGCGGTGTCGTGCCCGCAAGCGGGTGGCTGGAGATTTCGTCTCCATGAATAGCAACGAGCAGTTCCGGTGAAGCTCCAACGAATCCATCAAATGAGTAGCGGTAGCTGGTGCCAAAGGATGATCGAAGTCGGAGAAGTAGTTGATGAATGTCAATTGATGCATCAGTCTCAACGAACACATCTCGCGCGATTACTGCCTTCGTAAGTTCACCGCTCCGCACCGAATTTCGGGCTGCCTCTACGGCGGCGATATATGTGGAAACGGGGACACCATCGCGCACTTCAAAATGTGCAGGACTTGATTGTGTGGCATCTTGGTTGATTGCCGGGATTGGCGCATCATCAATAACCGTGACCCAGGTTTCGCCTTCTCGTGTCTTGCAAAACGTAACGGTTGGCAGGATGAAGTCGGCATCGCGGGATGTATCGAACGGAATCGATCCGAACATGATGGGACCTACGCCGAATTGAGCATTGGGTGCCGAGTAATCAATGGTGCTTAACAACTCTCGAGCTTGGTGGGCGTTTGCTCGAGCTGAAACACCGATGGCGGCAAATCCGATTCCTTCACGAACGAACAGAAAGCCAGTCGCGCCAGCAACATCATTGAGATCGATTTCACGATCTGTGATCTGTGCAAGCGGGAAAGACGTTGCCTTCATGCTGGCTGCTATCGCTTCGTTGCGTGCATCAACTGGGTCAAGCCACCCGAAAGTTGTTCGTGACGAACATGCTCGAACCCGGCATCTTGGAGCATGCGTACAAGCTGTTCAGGGGCCGGTAGGTACGCCACGCTTTTCGGCAAATAGTTATAGGCCGCACGATTGGAAAGGAGCCCCCCAATGCGCGGTACAACTTTTCCAAAGTACACGCTGTTTCCCCAACGAATTACTGGATTTGTTGGAGTGCTCACATCGAGCAGGGCAATTCGCCCACCTGACTTTGTCACGCGAGCAATTTCGTGAAAGAACACGTTGAGATCAACCAAATTACGCAGAGCAAAACCGCATGTGACTCCATCAACGGACTGCGTGGCGATTGGAAGGCGAAGGATGTCTGCCTGCACTCGTGGCGCATTGCTGTGATCTGCGGCAAGCATGCCAAACGACATATCGAATGAAAGCGGGTGTAGCCCCGCCCTGCGGAGGTTGATGCACAAGTCACCAGTGCCGCTTGCTAGGTCGAGTACCCGTGCGCCACGAGTGAGCGCAAGCTTTCGAACCGCAATTTTGCGCCAACGTGTATCAAGCCTGAAGGTCATGATGCGGTTCACCAGGTCGTATCGCGGAGCTATCGCATCGAACATGTTCTGTACTACTTTTGCCTTCGCATCGCCCTGAGGAAGTTCCGGCGTGTCCCAAGCCACTTTGTCAGAATTGCTCACCTCGTCAGGTTACGACACTCTCGGCAATACTTGATGGTTGACCTCGCTACTTTGTAGGCAGGGAAAGGTTTGGGGACCAATGATCGATTTCACATTTACGCCAGAGATTGAAGCGGTGCGGCTGAAAGTTCGTGCTTTCATGGACGAACAAGTTCGCCCGCAGTGGGATGCAATCGATCAAAATGATCGCGCACAAGTGGTGAAGGCAATTGTCGCACTTCGCAAATCGGCGCGCGAAGACTGGAACCTGTGGCTTCCGCACATGCCAGCCGAGTGGGGCGGAATGGGACTTGGTCCAACTGCGATGGCCGCAGTTTCGGCTGAAGCAGCCAAGGTCAGTATTGGACCTTATGTGTTAAATGCTCAAGCACCAGATGAAGGCAACCAGCACACACTGTTGCATTGGGGAACACCTGAACAAAAGGAGAAATATCTTCGACCATTATGCGAGGGTCGTGTGCGTTCATGTTTTGCTATGACCGAACCTGAAGTTGCGGGAAGCGATCCGACCCTTATTAAAACATTTGCTTACAAAGACGGCGATGAATGGGTGATCAACGGTCATAAGTGGTTTATTTCTGGTGCGCGCGGCGCTCAGTTCGCTTTGCTTGTTGCACGTACTGAAGAAGACCCGGATTTGCCGCAAGCGGCTAACTCGTGTTTCATCGTGGACATACCAAGCGAAGGCTGGAACATTGTTCGTGACGTAGAAACAATGTCCGGTGGGCATAACCATTGCGAAATTGAAATTAAAGATTTGCGAGTTTCGAACTCGAACATGCTTGGTGGTAGAGGACAAGGACATCTCCTTGGTCAGTATCGCCTCGGACCTGCTCGCCTTGCACATTGCATGCGCTGGATTGCACAAGCCGAAACAGCACTAGACATGATGGTGGCTCGCGCACTTGAACGTTATTCACACGGATCTTTGCTTGCAGAGAAGCAAGGAATTCAGTGGCTGATTGCCGATTCGGCAATGGAGATGTACCAAGGAAAGTTGATGATTCTGCATGCTGCGTACAAGATTGAACATGGCATGGATTTCACCAGTGAAGTCAGCATGACCAAGCACTTCGTTGCGAACAGCTTGTGGAGAATCATCGATCGCGCTATCCAGGTACATGGTGCGCTCGGGTACAGCACAGACACACCACTGGCAGGAATGTTGCAACAAGCCCGCTGGAGTCGCTTCGCAGATGGCGCCGATGAAATTCACCAAATGCGGATTGCGCAGCGCACCATTGCCGCATATAAGGATTTTGGAACAACCAAGAAAGCAACAGGAGATCTCCCATTATGAGTAAGCAAGACATCACGTTTGGTGTATTCATGCCGCAGGGCTGGAAAATGGAATTGGTAGGAATTCCCAGTGCAACCGACAAGTGGAAAGCAGCCGTAGACATTGCGGTTACAGCCGAACAGCTCGGGTTTGACTCCATTTGGGTGTACGACCACTTTCACAACGTTCCACGCCCAGCGCACGAGACCGTGTTTGAGTGCTGGACGGTAATGGCTGCAATCAGTCAGCTCACTTCGCGTATTCGCCTAGGCCAAATGGTGGGCTGCAACTTGTATCGACCGCCTGCGCTGTTGGCAAAGATCACCAGCACGCTTGACGTTATTTCTGGTGGTCGACTTGATTGGGGTATTGGGGCAGGATGGTATGAGAACGAGTGCCGCGGATATGGATATGAGTTTCCCGTTCCAAAAGATCGCATTGCCATGCTTCGTGAGTGCGTAGAAATTGTGAAGATGATGTGGTCACAGGAAGAAACCACATACGACGGCAAGTACTACCAACTTGTTCGTGCAAATTGTGACCCTAAACCTTTGCAAGCTCCACGTCCGCCAATTTGGATTGGTGGCGGTGGAGAGCAACTCACGTTGCGAGTTGTTGCACAGCATGCCGATTACTCAAACTTTGGTGGCACCGCGGAGGATTTCTCTCGCAAAGTGGAAATCTTGAAAGGTCACTGCTTGAAAGTTGGGAGAGACGAGTCTGAGATCAAAAAGACCACATCAGGCGAGATCCTCATTCGCGACACCGAAAAGGAACTCCGCGAATACCAAATTGCCAGTGGTCGTGGCGATCAGTTTGAGCAATGGAGCAACGCAAACTTCATTGGCACACCAGATCAGGTTGCTGAACGAATTGCTGATTTCGTTAAACGAGGATGCAGCGGATTCATACCTTGGTGCGTCGATTATCCGGATAAGCAAACGCTTACCGAGTTTGCAAAAATTATGAAGACGTACCGCTAACTATTTAGTAGTAGTGGCGGAAAATAATTTCAGCAACACACGAAGGTTTTGTAGCGCCTTCACACTCAAACGTCGTTTCAAGAATTACTTGAGCGCCGCCAGCGATCTCGGTCGCCTCGAGAAGTTTGACTCCCGCACGAACTTTTGCGCCAACCGGAACCGGTGCCATAAAGCGAACTTTGTTCGTTCCGTAATTGACGCCCATCTTGACGCCTTCAACTTTCCAAATTTGTCCGATCAACACCGGCGCCAAAGAGAGCGTGAGGTAACCGTGTGCAATGGTCTGACCAAATGGTCCAGACTTGGCGCGCTCGGTGTCCAAGTGAATCCACTGGTGGTCTCCGGTGGCATCTGCGAACAGTTGTACCTGCTCTTGAGTAACCGTGAGGTATTCGCTGTATCCAAGATGTTGGCCAACATGAGCCATGAGGTCTGCTTGATCTTTAATGATGGTTGCCATGTCTTCAGTGTGGCAGAAAAGCCACCCATGCTGCGAACTCAAGTGTTCGAGCTAGTGGAACCACACCTTTTGGTGAGCGCGACTTTGGGTGTGTAGCAGCAGGGCAATCAAGGCAATGTCGAATGCTGCGTTGAGGAATGAATGGGCGATCAAGGATCGATAGACGATCAAGTTAGAGACGAATGGCGAGAATGCAGCAACGAGAGCGATTTTGTAGCCAATCTTGAGATCATTGGCCATGAGTAGACCGCCAAGCACGTGAGCAGCTATCACAACAAGCCCGTACACAGGGCCAAATGCGTACACCTGACGGATGTAACCGATTTCCATCTGGCTATCCATGAAATTTGCCAATGCAAAAAAACCATTGATGTATAGCAACCACGTAGCAATCTGCAACGTTTGCGGTTGCATTCGATCAAACCATTTCTTCCAATTGATGTTCTGCACCGTTTCATTCTTGCAGAACTAGTCTGTAGTTATGCGTTCAGGCTTTGTTTCACTTGTCGGACGCCCAAACGTTGGAAAATCAACTTTGGTCAATGCTCTCTGTGGCTCAAAGGTCAGCATTGTTTCCGACAAGCCTCAAACCACTCGTACTCGAATTCGCGGCGTAGTTACCAAAGATGACTATCAAATCATTTTTGTTGATACTCCCGGATTGCATAAGGCGGTAAGCGCTTTGGGTGAGCGTGTGAACGCAACAGCACTCGAATCGACAAAAGATGTTGACGTGGTGTGTTTAGTAATTGATGCGACGCAGCCGTTTGGTTCTGGCGATCAATGGGTTGCTAGCCACATTGACATGGCAAAAGCGATTGTCATTCTGAACAAAATTGATCGAGCATCACCACAGCAAATTCTGAAGCAATTGACGAAGCTGAGTGAATTGGGTGCGTCTGAATACTTTCCCGTAAGCGCGCAAACCGGAGCTGGTGTTGCTGAACTTGCTGAGCATCTAGGAAAACTCTTGCCGGAAGGTGAACAGTTGTACCCAACGGAGATGACAACAGAGACTTCACCGGGCGAGTGGGTTGCGGAACTAGTGAGAGAGCAGTTGCTGGCACTTACGTTTGACGAGTTGCCATATTCCATTGCAACACGTGTTACCGAATGGGAAGACGACAAAGTTCGTTGCGAGATTGTCGTGGAACGTGACAGCCAAAAAGGAATGGTCATTGGCAAGGGCGGCTTACTGCTGAAAGAAGTGGGAATAGCTGTACGCAAACAGTTGCCAAAGGGCATCTATTTAGAACTAGCCGTTGTGGTTGATAAAAACTGGCAGCAACGCGCCGACCGTGTTGAACGACTTGGGTACTAGTTACTTCGTAATCAACATTTTGTAATCGTCGAACGTAACTGGAGTTCCGACTCCAGCGATGTCTCCTCGACCGCGAGGCACGCCAATGGGTTTCCCGCCAACGCTAAATGTGACTTGTCCGATTCCGGGCTGACTCGTGAGAGTCAACACGATTTGTGCGATCGCTAAGCGCTGTTCATTCGGTTTGATCGAATCGAGATACCCGCGTTTCGAATTCACATTTGCAACTCCGCCGATCACGTCAATAGAAGCGGCAAACGCCGAAGGAAGGAGAGTCTTCACCTTGGAGTGAGCAGGATCTGGAAGCCCGGCGATTAACGCAGTGAACACCCCTTGCAGATCGGTGGGAGAAGGGATCTCTAATCGGACTCGTACTAGTGAGGACGACTTAACGAAAAACAGATCTGCCGTTTCATATGTGGTTCCAGCAACTGTGGTTGGCACCACTACTGGGATGGTTGTAGTCGGGGCGGACGTTTCGGGTGAGTTCAATCCAAACGGAATGTCGTTTGGGTCTACTTCGTTGAAGGATCCTGATTTTGGGACAGCGCAAGCAGCGAGTAATACGCACAGAACACCAAAGCGGAAAGGCCGGAGTTGATTCGTCATATTTGATGTTCGTTCTTCGGAAATGAGATGACAAAGATAGAGCCACCTTCCGGTGATTGCTCTACGTGTGCCTCGCCATGTAGTGCGTGAGCATGCTCGTTCACGATTGCTAACCCAAGACCACTGCCTTTGCTATTGCGAGAAGCCGTCCCGCGCGCAAATCGATCGAAGATTTGTGTTCTCTCGCTGGAGGCAACACCTGGTCCAGCATCGTGCACTGCAAGCGTGAAGTTGTTTCCTTCGCTAGCCAAAGTAACTTGCGTGGCGCCATCTGCGTGATCTCTAGCATTTTCCAAAAGATTGACAAGAATGCGTTCGATGCGTCGACGATCAAGTTTGGTTTCGTCGTCAGCTTGAGTCTCGCCATCAGAAGATTGCACTGAACTAATAAACGGAACTTCTCCAAAGCCGTATCTGTGCATGATCCTGTAGATGAGATCATTGAGTTGAACGTTCTCGGTCTCGTGGTCTACAACATGGGCGTCAAGTCGAGAAAGTTCCAACAAATCAAGAACAGTTCTATCAAATCGCTCAATCTGCTTTTGCATGATGTCGATTGCTTGCTGATTGCGTTCTGAAAATTCAGATTTACGCGACACGAGCACATCTGCTGCAGCAGAAAGCGCGGTTACGGGAGAGCGCAATTCATGGCTCACGTCGCTTGCAAAGCGTTGTTCCCGTTCAATGCGTTGCTGAACGGCATTTGCCATCTCGTTAAACGACACAACCAGACGTTCAAGGTCTGAATCATCCTCATGCACAAGGCGCGTATCAAGCCCTCCCGTAGCGATTTTGTTCGCAGCAAGTGCTACTCGAGTGAGCGGTTGAAGAACGTTTTGACTCATGTAGAAGCCCAGCACACCAGCTAAAAGTGTGATGAGCACAACTCCGATCAGCAACGTAATTTGAATCGTACGAAGTGTATTTTCAACGTCAGCGACAGGGAATGCCTCAAAATAGTGAAGTCCAACCGAGGGGACTGCAACTCCGATTGCCTCGTACGGCCGATTTTCAAACTGGAAACGCTGACGACCGGTCTTGTTCTTCAGCGTCAGTTCAACCAGTTCTGATGGCAAGTTTGATTGTGTGAAGCGAAGCGGCTCTTGTGCGTAGAACAATGACGTTCTGCCTGGGCGCTCATCAAGTTGGACAACTGCATATCCGTTTTGCTCTGTTCGAATTTGGGTGATGAGGTCTGCGATGTTTGCACCATCCGTTTCAACGATGTTGCGCATCAGCTGGGCGTTGTTGAAAGCTTGGCGCTGCGCCACCTCTGATCGTTGGCCAAGCAGGTATGAACGGGTACTGGCGTAGGTCACCACACTGAGGGCAATCGCTGCAGCCATGGCTGCTATTCCGAAGAACAGCACCATTCGCTGTTTCAACCCAAACTTTGGGGGAAAGGTCAGCCGACTCATGGCTACAGCATGGCAGTAAAACGGTGAGACCGGAACCGGCGGGGCTCAAGGGGGAGCATGAACTCCCGCCGGTTCGATAGGGAAATTCTGCACCCTGAAGATGACAAATGTTGATGATTTGTGTGCGTTTTCTGTAACAATTTGCCGAGTTCGGGCAGACTGCATAGCGATGTTTACGCTGCTGTTCATTGAGGATGACGAAGCCATTCGAACGGCGTTGCGGCTCGTACTTGAAGACGAAGGTTATGAAGTTGCTGTTGCGGGTGATGGCGAAACCGGACTCAAAATGTTCAGCCAGATCGATCCGGACCTCGTCCTGCTTGACCTGCGATTACCAGACATTTCAGGATTCGAAGTGTGTAGATCAATCCGACGAACAAGCATTACCCCAGTCATCATGGTGACCGCACAAACCGACACTTCCGATTTGGTGAATGGATTCGATGCTGGCGCAGATGACTACGTAACTAAGCCAATCGTGCCAAAGGAACTCTCTGCCCGAATTCGTGCAGCGTTACGAAGGACCCAGACGATTGAGCCGTCCATTTCGAACGCAAAATCTCTCAACAAGATCGGTGATGTTGAGATTGATCGCAACTTGAGCGTCGTGCGAAAAAATGGCAGTGAAGTTGCACTAACGAAAACTGAGTATCGATTGCTCGTTGAATTTGCTGATCATCCAGGAATGGTGCTGTCACGCGATCAACTGCTTGAACGGGTGTGGGGCTATGAATATTTGGGCGATTCTCGTCTTGTCGACGCGCACGTTCGACGACTTCGAGTGAAGGTTGAAACACAACCTGAAGAACCAACCATGATCGTGACTGTTCGCGGTATGGGGTACCGACTGTTGAACTAACCCGCTAGATGGATTTGAGAAATTGCACAACCTCTGCAAACTCAATCGTTCGCTTCATCGGTGGCAACGTGGAAACGAGTTTTTTACCGTAGCCCTTGGTTGCAAGTCGTGGATCCAAAATTGCAACGACACCTGAGTCCTTGCGTGAACGGATGAGGCGACCAGCAGCCTGTGCAAGTTGTGTCGCTGCAAGTGGAATATCGATCTCGCTAAACGATGCCTTCCCAATTTCGTCGCGTCGTGCGCTGAGCAATGGGTCGTCTGGCCGTGGGAAAGGGATCTTGTCAATGACAACAAGGCTGAGGGTTTGTCCAGGGACATCAACACCCTGAAAGAACCCTGCAGTCGCAAACAGGCAAGATGACTCCTCGGAGGCGAATGCATCAACGAGGGCCATTTTCGGCAAGTCATCTTGACGCCAGATCTTGAATTCAAGTCGCCTGGTCATCTCGTCTGCGGCCGCATGCATGGCGCGGTATGTGGTGAATAACGCAAGAGTTCGACCTTGGGCTGCATTGATCAATTTTTCTAACTCATCGTGCACTGCGTCATCTCTGCGTGAATCATTCGGCAATGGCAGATGCTTCGCGCAATACAAAAGTGCAGAATTTTCATAATCGAAAGGGCTACCGACATCAATTGCATCAACATCGTCTTCCTCAAGACCCACCCGAGCCGGCATTGCTAGTGGAATGGTTGCACTCGTAAGGATTGCGGTTCGCTTTGACCACACGCCGCTGTGCAACGTAGGGCCGACATGGAGTGGAGCAAGTTCAAGAACAGGGCGATCTTTGCTTCCGCTAACAAAAGCCACCGTTCGTGATCCGGCTGTCAGTGAGCCGTCGATGACGTCAATCATTCGATTACTGAGCGTTTGGCCACGGAGAATTCGCTGTTTCGCAGACTCGTCGTTACTGGAAATTGCCTTCAGACCTGAAACAGCTTCATCAATTTTGAGCCGCAACCGAGCGAGTACATCTTGAATATCGTCGGGGAGCGGAAGAGGTACTCGTTTGTCAATGTCTCCAGCTATGTAGCCTCCAAATTCAGTCGCTAGTTGTTGTAACGATCCTGTCAACGCGTCATCTCTTACGATTGAGCGGAGGGCGCTAATGACGTGCTGGATGCTTCCAGGGCTAATGGCCATGCTTACCGAAGCGCTCATCACATCTTCAAGTTGATGTGCCTCGTCAAAAATGACTACATCGTGTTCGGGCAGAAGCGCGCCATCAGTTGCGACATCTAGCCCATAAATGTGTGTATTAACAACAATGACATCGGCAACAGAAGCGAAATCTCTGGCACGTTCCGCAAAACATGTATCTCCGGACGGACACCTACTTGCTCCCGGGCATTCGTCGCTACCAATACTGACGTGACGCCACGCTGCATCTCGAGGACTCCAAGATAAATCGCCTGAATCGCCGGTGTTCGTAGTCTCGGACCAAGCAACAAGTTTGTCAATATCGGATTTCACTTGAATGCTGAACTCTTGAAGATCGAGCTTGTGCTGTTTTGGCTCGCGAATTTCGGCGATGCGTTGTGCGCAGAGATAGTTATTGCGTCCTTTAAGAACCGCCCACGTGATATCGCGACCGATAATTGGAGTGAGCGCTTGAGACAACACGGGAAGATCGTGTTTAGCGAGTTGATCTTGCAATGCCTTGGTGTACGTAGAAACGACGATGCGTTTGCCAGACGCAATCGCAGGCACGAGGTATCCCAGGGTTTTTCCCGTTCCGGTTCCTGCTTGAACAATTAAGTGGCGCTCATTTGCAATTGCGTCTGCGATTGCAGTGGCCATGGTTACCTGACCTGAACGGGCTTCCACGTTGGGAAGCGTGTCAACGACTGCCTGGAGAAGATCTACGACGTCATGTTCGTTGGGTGCTTTAGGCGACATGGACCAACTTGAGTGCGTTATCTATTTCATGTGCGTCGAAGTCTGGCCAGGTGCGCTCGGTGAAGTACACCTTCGCTCCCTTGATTTGCCACAAAAGGAAATTGGAAATTCGAGATTCTCCGGAGGTACGAACAACTACGTCAACAGGAGGTAGCTCTGGAGCGTACAACTGGCTGGAAATTTCCTGTGGTGAAATGTCATGAGCGGATTGCTGGTTGGTGCGCGCGCGTTGAGCGGCTCGAAGCAACTCGGCACGACTGCCATAGTCGAAAGCAACAGTCAGCACCATGCCTGTGTTGTGTGCGGTGTCGTCAATGGCTTGCAAAATTGCTCGTTGGATGAATGCAGGTGTTTTGGATCCAGGCTCGTCGAATGGCCGACCAATCCATTGGATGCGCACGTTATTGGCATTGAGTTCTTCAATTCGACCAAAGAGACGCTTGTGCAATGAAAGAATGTGTTTCACCTCGGCGGGTGGGCGGACCCAGTTTTCTGTGGAAAATCCAAAAACCGTAAGCCAGCCCACATTGCGTGTGGCGCAAACTCGTACGACCTCGGCCAAATTGTCTTCGCCTGCTGTGTGGCCCTCGGTGCGGGGGAGTCCGCGTCGTTTCGCCCAACGTCCATTGCCGTCCATGATGCAGGCGATATGGATGGGAGATTCGTGATTCACCAAGTCCATTCCGAACACCTTACTGATGTGGACCGCAATGGCGTGCGACAATAGTGATGTGGCTGACGGTTCATCATTGCAACATGTGCTTGTTGTCGGAGGATCTCTAGATCAGTGGAAGACAATGACATCCTCCGATTGGACGCAGTATGTCGCAACGTTGCGATCATCTGTGGAGCAAGTTGGCGCTCGGTGGCTCACGGTGTATCCATATTCTGGTATCTCAGACGCGGAAGATGATGACCAACTCATTCGAAAAATCGCAGAATCGTGCGAAGCGGAATCCATCGAGGGGAAACTGCTTCTTCGCGGTAACACATCGGTAGTGATTGATATTTGTGCAGATGGACAACTGCGGTTTGTTCGCGCGGTTAACGGTATGTCGACAGAAAAGATCACTGAAAGGAATTTGGCGAGCGCGATTTTGCAACCAGCGTCCAGTGAGCCAGATCTAGTCGTGATTTTCGGAGAGCCAACACAGTTGCCTCCTTCGCTGGTGTGGGAACTTGCGTACAGCGAACTGGTCTATCTCAACTCGCCTTGGCCGCTTTGCAACAGTGATGACATTGAGTTAGCGATAAACGACTTTCAGCGGAGAGATCGTCGATTTGGCGGTGTCGATTCATGACGCTGTATCGCGATAAGGGAATAGTGCTGCGGAGTTACAAACTTGCTGAATCTGATCGCATCGTTGTCCTGATGACCGAGCACCACGGAAAAGTTCGCGCCGTGGCCAAGGGAATCCGTAAGACGAAATCGAAGATCGGTGCTCGGCTAGAACCAATGAGTCACGTAGACGTGCAGTTGTATAAGGGAAGGGAACTAGACACGGTTTCTCAGGTTGAGTTGATCGACTCGTCTGCGCGACTGCACAACAATCTCGACAAACTGACTCAAGGCATGTCGATGCTTGAAGCAGTAGATCAAATTGCAGAGGACAGAGAACCATCGCCGCATTTGTACCGCATGTTGCAGGGGGCGTTGAACGCACTGATGGAACAGGAGTCTCCTGTCATGCTGGCGTCTTTTTACTGGAAGTTGCTGGCAGCCGAGGGAGTGAGCCCGCAGGTGCAATTGTGCGTTGGTTGCGCAAGTACCGAAGATCTCGTTGCATTCGACATTTTTCAAGGAGGGGTGCAATGTCGCTCCTGTCGCACGGGAATTAGTATCTCTCCGCCAGCAATTGATTTATTGCAGCAAGTTCTTGGCGGTCAACTCAAATTCGCTCTATCTCAGCCCGAATCTGCAGCAAGTTTCGAAATATCTCAACTTGCAACTCAGGCAATGGAACATCACATAGAACGACGATTGAGATCAGTGGCAATGTTCAGTCCCCGTCACTAGTCGGGTTGTAGTCTGTAGCCATGCCTGCGAGCGATTTAGAGCAAATAGTCAACCTCTGCAAGCGCCGTGGTTTTGTCTATCCAAGTGCCGAAATTTATGGCGGATTCCGTTCGTCGTATGACTACGGTCCGCTTGGTTCGCTGATGTTGCGCAACGTCAAGGACGCCTGGGTGCGCAGCATGGTTCAGCAACGAGACGATGTTGTGCTCATTGACGCAGCCATCCTTGGACCGCCCCAAGTGTTTGAAGCCAGTGGCCACTTGGCAAACTTCAGTGATCCGCTCGTTGATTGCACGGTCTGCAACCGTCGATTCCGCGAAGATCAGCTTGAGGCCCGTGATTGCCCGCAGAAAATGAAGGGTTGCACATTCACCGAAGCGCGTGCATTCAATTTGATGTTTCAGACGCATGCCGGCCCAGTAGAGGGCGAAGGCGCGACTGTATATATGCGTCCAGAAACGGCGCAAGGAATGTTTGTGAACTTTGCCAACGTTTTGCAGACCTCGCGCAAGAAGCCACCATTTGGTATTGCCCAGGTTGGAAAGTCATTCCGTAACGAGATCACTCCAGGAAACTTCATTTTCCGAACCCGTGAGTTTGAGCAAATGGAAATGGAATTTTTCGTTCCGCCAGCAGAGAGTGCCAAGTGGTACGAGTACTGGTGCGAGACCCGCATGCAGTGGTATATCGATTTGGGCATTCCAGCCGACATGTTGCGCCTGCGCGCCCACGATGCCGACGAACTGTCGCATTATTCAAGTGGCACAAGCGACATCGAATTCAAGTTTCCATGGGGTTGGGGAGAGCTTGAAGGAATCGCGCAACGCACGAACTTCGATCTCAATCGACATGCAGAGTTTTCAAAGCAGAAGCTTGACTATTTCGATCAGGCGACGAATGAGCGTTACGTCCCCTTTGTAGTTGAGCCGGCGGCTGGCGCCAACCGCACGATGGCCGCATTCTTGTTGGCTGCTTACGACGAAGACGTGGTGAACGATGAGCCACGCACCGTTTTGCGATTGCATCCGCGACTGGCCCCATACCAAGTGGCCATTTTGCCGCTGTCGAAGAAAGATTCGCTCACGCCTTTGGCCGACAGCATTTTCGCAACGCTCAGCAAGCGGTATTACTGCGACTACGACGAAACTCAGGCAATTGGTCGTCGCTATCGCCGTCAAGACGAAATTGGCACGCCGTACTGCATCACAGTCGATTTTGATTCGCTTGAAGATGGTCAAGTGACCATTCGAGAGCGCGATACAACAAAGCAAGAACGAGTATCAATCGATCAACTCGAACAAGTTCTCAGTGAAAAATTAGGGTTCTAATAGGAGGAATCATGAGCAAAGTAGCAGTGGCAGTTAAATTACGAATCAAAGCCGGTCAGCGCGATGCCGCAACCGAAGTGATAAAGCCATTTTTGGCAGTTTCAGAAGGCGAAGTAGGAACTCTTACCTACATTTTGCATCACGATGCCCTAGATGCTGACGTGGTGTGGCTATACGAGCTGTATGCAGATCAAGAAGCTTCTCAGGCACATATGGGCAGCGATGCCTTTAAGGCATTTGCAAAGTCGTTAGGTGATTTTGTTGAAGGTGCGCCTGAATTCAACTTTTTAACGCCGATTGGCGGCAAGGGACTCTAAGCCTTGTACCTCGACAAGATCATCCACAGCCATCGCGAATCTCTTTCGCATGAGCATAGAAATTTGGATGATCTTGTTGAACAAGCCCGTGTGCTTCCAAACGTACGAGGATTCGGTGAACAACTCGTTCGAGGCTCGCGAGAGCATCTCTGTGTAATTGCAGAAATCAAACGCAAGTCACCCTCAAAAGGTGTCTTGCATGAGGGCCTCGATGCATCCGTAATTGCAGCAAAGTACGAACAAGGTGGTGCGTCGTGTCTGTCTGTATTGACAGATGAGCAGTTCTTTGGGGGTTCGATAGAAGATCTCCAAGTC
>CAITUB010000118.1 GCA_903895515.1 uncultured Acidimicrobium sp.
CACACCGGCACTGTTGCAACGATGGCACTGGTTCCCCAAGTAGTTGATGCAGTTGGCGACAAGATGGTGGTGGTTGCTGCCGGTGGTTTGTTCGATGGCCGTGGTCTTGCAGCTTCGCTTGCACTTGGTGCCGATGGTGTGTGGGTAGGAACTCGTTTTATTGCCACACACGAAGCTCGCGGTGTTGATGGCTACAAAGAAAAACTGATTGACACGCTTGAAGACGGCACCGTGATTACGCGCAGCTACACCGGCAAGACATGCCGTGTGGTGCGCAACGACTGGACGAACAAGTTTGAAGAGCACCCTGAAACGTTGCAAGGGTTTCCGCAACAAGCAATTGCTTCTATGCAAGCCGGCGTAAACCACCTGGGTTACCCAGAAGGAACCAAAGTAGATGTTGAACAAGAGTTCATGCCTGCTGGTCAAGGTGTTGGCGCAATTAAGAGCATCGTGCATGCAGGCGACTTGGTGCGCAGCATGATGGCAGAGGCCGAGCACTCGCTCGACCGCATTCAAGCAATGCGCAAGTAACTGTTTCTCAATGGGAGTCCTTCGCTCTAACGCCAGTGTGCGCAATCTATTCATTGCGCAGAACGTTTCGGTTATGGGTGACTATTTCACGTACGTTGCCCTCGTTGGATTAATTAAAGAAGCAACCGACTCCACATTCTTGGTGTCGCTGGTGTACGCCGCATATGTGCTGCCTTCGTTTTTCTTCTCGCCAATTGCTGGCCCGATCGTGGACAAATTCGATCGTCGCAAGATCATTGTCGTTGTTTCGGCACTGCAAGCCATTTGCGGTATTGGGTTCTTACTGTCAAATGCTGATCGCATTTGGCTTGCACTCATAACTCAAATTGTTATTTCGTCTCTCGCAGTCATCACGCTTCCGGCGTTTGGTTCGGCGTTACCCAACATCACTCGTAACGACGAGGAACTGCGGCAAGCAAATGCGTTGTTCGGCTCTAGCTGGGGTGCCTCGGTATTTATCGGCTCTGCAGTTGGCGGTTTATTTGCAGCAACGTTTGGCAGAACGGCAACGTTTGCAGCCGACATTGCAACATTTGCAGTGTGTGCTGGGCTCATTGCACTAATCAAGATTCCGATGCAGGAACGCAAAGCAGATGCCAAGCGCGAACCGGTTCGACCAATTGCCGATATGCGCGAGGCATTCCATTACGCCAAAGAGAACAATGTGATTTTTGCGCTTATGGCTTCGAAAACCACTCAGGCAGTAGGCGCTGGCGCAGTTGGCCAACTTGCAGTGCTAGCCATTGATGCCTTTAACACGGGAGACGGTGGTAGCGGACTGCTTCTTGCCGCGCGTGGCTTAGGGGCTGCAATTGGCCCGTTCATTTTCATGCGCTTTGCTCGCAACAACATGCCGCGACTGTTGCTGTTGTGCGGAGTTGGTGGAGTGATGTGGAGCATTTTCTATCTCGCTGCTTCAGCCAGCCCAACGCTTTGGCTCGCTGCAATTTCCATCGGCGCAGCCCACGTTGGTGGTGGCGCAATTTGGACAATGGCAAGTTACGGATTACAAACCAGCACAGAAGATCACATTCGCGGTCGCGTACTTGCTGGTGACATGGGCTTTGCCATGCTGGTTACTGGACTGAGCAGCCTGGGAACAGGAATTCTTGGCGAGATATTTCCTATTCGAATTGCTATTGCACTCGTTGCGGGAATTTCAGGACTGTGTTCGCTTTCCTACTTGTTAGGAACGATTGGTCTTAGGAAGCGTCTGCGCAGCGCGATGCAGCTTCAATCAGCCTGACCGAACGCGGGTCGGTAAACATCGAACTGCGCATTCTGTTCATGATGTAACTGAAACCCATCTGTCGGTTTGGGTCAGCAAACGACACCGAGCCACCCATTCCTGCGTGACCGTAAGTACCTGGAGCATCGAACGCCAACTTTTCACTTGGCGTTACGAAGCCCATGGCAAACGAGCGCATGTTTTGCAAGCACAAATCAATTTCCCCTACTGGAGTTTGTTGCACCGTCATTTTTTTGCGTGTGTCTTCAGTGACTAACCGAACGAGTCCATTCGGCGTCTCTGTTTCAGTGAACGTTGCCGAATACATGGAAGCCAAACTACGTGCATTGGCAATTCCATTTGCTCCAGGAACTTCGGCCGCGTGCATGTCTTGACGATTGAACACTCCCTTCACATCCATTCCTCCACCCAACGAGAATGCCGAAAGCAATTGTTCGCTTTGTGCAGGCGCTGGTTGCGACGGAGTGGAAGGCACGCTTCCCTCTTTGCGTGGCCATCCGGTATTTACGGGTGACACGCGATGTTCAAGATGCTCGGGAAGACCAACATAGATTTCACCGCCAAGTGGGTTGGAAATTTCTTCGGCAATAAAGCGACCGATGTTTCTGCCGTCAACACGACGCACCAACTCGCCAGCCAACCAACCAAATGTGATTGCGTGGTAACCGTGCGTTGAACCGACGGGAAACAGCGGTGCCGTGTCGGCAAGTCGCGCCACCATGGTGTTCCAATCGAGCACTTCTTCATAAGTCAGCGACCCTTCCACGGTGTACAAACCGGCCTGGTGCGACAGCAATTGAGCAACGGTGACGTGCTCTTTGCCATGTGCTGCAAACTCTGGCCAAAACAACGAAACGGGTTCTTCGTACGACAACAAACCACGCTCTACACACATTGCAACCGCTGTTGCCACTACGCCTTTTGTGGTGCTGAACACCAACTGCAAGGTGTCCAGTGTGTACGGCTGTGTTGCATCTCTATCGAAATAACCGCCAGCAATATCGACAACACATTTACCTTTATGAAACACCGACACGCCTGCGCCAATGTCTTCCCGGTTGTCAATGTTGTGCGCGAAGGCTTCTGCTACCTCCGACCATCCGTCGGCAACGAAACCTTCGTAAGCCACGACTACTTAACGTCGTCCATGAGGCTGCGTAGCAATTCAACTTGCTTCACAGCATCTGGACCAATTGGGTTCACTTGCAACACGGTGACGCCCGCTTCTTTGTATGCAGCCAAACGCTCTTTGATGAAACTCTTTGGCCCAACCAAGTGCGAGTTCAGCAACCAATCCGCAGGAATTTTTGCGGCGGCTTCTTGCTTCTTGCCATCTAGATACAAGTCCTGAATTTCAACAGCTTCTTGTTCGAAGCCGTATGCCTTGCAGATGTCGTTGTAGAAGTTTTTTCCACGAGCGCCCATGCCACCGACATACAACGCAGTGCTTGGTCGAGCGAAGTCCAACACTTTTTGTTGGTCTTCGCCGGTGAGTGATTCGTCGATGGCAAGCATTCCGCCAGCCTGAATGTCCATCTTTGGACGTGATACATCGCGCTTGGCATAACCAGCCTTCAACGCATCGCCCCATACGTTCTTATATTTTTCTGGGTAGAAGAAAATTGGCATCCAACCATCTGCAATTTCTGCAGTTGCTTCAACGCTCTTGCCCATGAGGCTTGCCCACCAAATTGGAATGTCGTTGCGCACTGGGTGGTTAATGAGTTTCAATGCTTTGCCAAGACCAGTTCCCTGTCCTGCAGGCAATGGCACATCAACTGTTTTGCCTTGATACGACAATGGCTTTTCGCGCTTCCATACTTCGCGACAGATGTCGATGTATTCCTTGGTGCGTTGCAGAGGCTTTTCGTACGGCATGCCGTGGAAGCCTTCAATAACTTGTGCACCCGATGCACCAAGTCCAAGCACGAAACGACCGTTGCTCACGTAGTCGCAACCCGCTGCTGTCATGGCAACAAGTGCTGGTGTGCGCGAGTACACGTTGATAATGCCGGTACCAATTTCCAATTTGTTTGTGACCGCAGCAAGGTAACCAATTTGCGAGATTGCGTCGTATGAATACGCCTCGGCTACCCACACCATGTCGAGACCTACTTTTTCAAGCTCTACAACTTGCTTTGCCGATGACTGAAAGTCGGAGATGTAGTTGATCATCATGGAAAGTTTCATGATGATGAGACTAGATCGGGCTTAGTTGACTTTGCGAGTTCGACCTTCCCAGAACGGCGCACGCAAGTCTTTTTTCAGGATCTTTCCGCTTGGGTTACGCGGCAGGGCGTCTACCCAGTTCACCGACTTCGGGCACTTAAAGCCCGCCAGGTGTTGCTTGGCAAAGGCAATGATTTCTTCCTCGGTCACCTCGACATCAGGCTTGCGAACGACCATTGCCTTAGGCACCTCGCCCCACTTTTCATCGGGCACACCAATGACCGCCACGTCGGCAATTGCAGGGTGAGCCATAAGGGCGTTTTCTACTTCAGCCGGATACACGTTTTCGCCACCAGAGACGATCATGTCTTTTACACGATCGAAGATGTACACATAATTTTCTTCGTCCAAGTACGCAGCGTCACCAGTTTTAAACCAACCTTCAGCGGTAATGGACTTCGCGGTTTCTTCTGGCATGTTCCAGTAGCCCTTCATTACTTGGCCACCCTTCACCCAAATTTCTCCCACTTCACCGACAGGCATGTCGTTACCGGTTTCGGAATCGACAACACGAAGCAACATTCCTGGAACTATTTTTCCGCACGAACGCAATAGCTTGCGCTTTGGCCCGGTGAGATCGTGATCTTCTGGCATGAGGATGGTGGTTGCGCCAGTTGTTTCAGTGAGACCATAAATTTGCATGAAGTTGGTCTTAAACGTTTTCATCGACGCAGCGAGTACTTCTTCGGAAATCGGTGAAGCACCATACGCAATGAGTTCGAGACTTGAGTAGTCGGCTTTGTCCACATCGGGAACCATCAACATGAACTGCAACAGCGCGGGTACCAAGAAGCCGTGCGTAATTCGATGCTTGCCAATGAGTGTTACCAACTCGGCTGGGTTCACATCGCGAACAATGACCGACTTCGCACCAAGAGCCATACCAGCAGTAGCCCAACCGCCACCACCAATGTGAAACAGTGGCATCGCAACCAAGTTCACCGTGCGATCGGTGAACTGCCATACCTCTGCTGCGAACGGGATGAGCGCAAAGAAGTTGGTGTTGGTGAGCATGACGCCTTTTGGCCTGCCCGTTGTTCCACTTGAATACAACTGGAACGCAACGTCATCTGCCGCGATTGGTGCATGTGGGTCTGATGTTGCTCCGCTATTTGAGAAATCTTCATACGACGGAAACTTGCTGTGTCCACCAATGACCACAATTGTCTTGGCGTTCACAATGTCGCCTGCAATTGCGTCGAGTACAGGAACGAAATCTGGCCCCACAATGAGCACCTTTGCTTGCGAGTCGTTCACGATGTAGGCAACTTCTGGTGGAGCGAGGCGCCAGTTGATATCCACACTGACCGCGTTCAGCAATGCGCACGCATAGAACACCTCAAAGTGGTCAATGCCGTTCTTGTCCAGAAAAGCCACGCGATCTTGCGGACCCACTCCAGCTGCCTTCAGCGCATTGGCCACCTTGCATGCACGCACATACAACTGTCCCCATGTTTGGGTGCGGTCACCTTGAATGAGCGCCACGTTGTTCGGCTGGCTTGCGGCGTGCGTACGCACGATTCCTGCAATGTCTCGAATGTCAATAGTCATGTTGCAGAAACTAGTCTTGGTGCAAATCGAGCACAAGGGAGCCCCTAGATGAACACTGCAGA
>CAITUB010000119.1 GCA_903895515.1 uncultured Acidimicrobium sp.
AATTTTCAATGCTTCGACCACACGCAGTGCTGATCCATTATCAATTGAGGCTTGCGCGAGCAACACGCCTTCTTCCATCGACGAACATGCACCGGCAACGGTGAGTCCGGCAGCCGCGTTTAACACCACGATGTCGCGCACTGGTCCAAGTTGTCCGTTAAACGTGTCGAGCACAACGCGGGCGTTGTGTGCCGGGTCACCACCGCGAACCGCAGTGACATCTGCTGGCTGAAGGCCAAGATCACTTGCGTCAATCGTGAATTCACGCAATGCGTTGTCGCGCACTTCAACAACTGAGCACGGACCACTCAATGAAAGTTCGTCAAGACCACCGTGCCCGTGGACAATCCATGCGCGCTCTACACCGCGTGTTGCAATTGCACGAGCCATTTTCTCGGCTGCACTTGGGTCGCCAACGCCAACCACCATGAACGAAACATTTGCCGGGTTAGCCATTGGCCCAAGCAAGTTGAACGCGGTTGGGACGCCAATTTCTTTGCGTGTTGGCCCAGCATGACGAAAAGCCGGGTGAAATTTCTGCGCAAAACAAAAGCCCATGCCGGCTTCAGTGACACAACGTGCAACATCTGCTGGGTCAAGATCAATTCGCACGCCAAGCGCTTCGAGCACGTCGGCTGTTCCGCATTGCGATGATGCAGCACGGTTGCCGTGTTTGCACACAGGAACGCCCGCGCCTGCAACAACGAATGCGGCCATTGTTGAAATGTTGACTGAATGTGACTTGTCGCCACCTGTGCCAACGATGTCGATTGCACGCGATGCAATGTTTGCTGGAAGTTCGACGCGCGCCGAAGCCGCACGGACTTCTACGAGCATTCCTTCTAATTCGACAGCGCTCTCGCCTTTTGTGCGAAGACCCATCACCAGCGCAGCAATTTGTGCTGAGCTTGCTTCGCCTTCAAGCACCGTGCGCATTGCGGCACGAGATTCATTCAACGACAGATCGGTTCCCGCTGAAATCTTTCCGAGGACTACAGCCCAGCCGCCAACCTCTTCAATGGCGCTCATTGCGCAACTCCGTTATGCAGATTGACGGCGCTGACGCAACATTTTGCGGCGATCGCGAGCAGTTGCTCCACCCCACACACCTTGTTGTTCGCGATTGTCCAGCGCATAGTTAAGACACGCTATGCGAACCGCGCATTGCTCGCACACCGATAAAGCGAAGTCGGCATGATCTTCATTTTCGGGGTAGAAGATTTCAGCATCGAGTCCTTGACAAGCGCCATTGCTGCGCCACGCCACATCCGCTATCGCCATGCACGGCCCCCTTTGCCAAATGCTGACTACTTCCCCGCGGGTGACTGTAGGACGGCGTTGGGTGTTCGTGCCAATTTGCCTATATGGCCCAATGCGGGCCTACTTACGCCCCTTACGGGCGAAGGTCAGCGAGTAATTCGGCAGTAGTGATCGCCGGCAACTCCACGCTTTCGCTGTAGGCAGGGTGATCGCACACCAATGAAGCACCGCCAGCCGCAAAGAGTTCTACTTGTTGTGGGGTGAACTCAAAGCGAATGTAGTGAACCGCAGCCGTGATGTAGTCGCGGGTGAGCTGTTCGGCGTGGGCCTCGTCGGTAATGCAACGAACCTGAGAGCCGTCGCTCAGTTTGATGAGCAATGAGCTTTCAATGCCCACCAACTTTGGTAGCCATTCGCGCATTTGATCTTCGGTTGTGAGTTCGATGAACAACGTTGCCGACAACTGTCCGGCTTCAGGGATGAGCGGGTTGTACGCGTGGAGCTCTTCCATCACTTGCTCGTCGTGCATCGACTTTTCAGAACGGATCATTTCTTGAATCTGGTACCACATGGTTTGACGATTCTCAAACATGATGGTGACAACTTCACCAAGACCAATGCGACGCTTGCCCTTGGTTTCAATACTCGTCTTGCGACTCTCTTCGCGAATGCGTTCGTAAGCGCGAAGATCAAGAATGTCTTCTAGTTTGAGTTTGCGTGATGCAACTGCATTGGCGGGGGTTGCCATGATTATTTCTCCTCTGTGAAGCCGTACGCACGTGCAACAACTTGCAGTGGGTGTACGGGTTTGTTTCCTGTTTGTTCGTTAATTGCGGTGTTAGCCAAATGGCAATCGCCGGTTACGACGTCGCCATTTGCTTCGTTAATCATTCTTCCGAGCTTTTCGGCAATAGGCATAGACAAGTGCGCATTCTCTGCGCGCAAGCCCCACATGCCGTCGATGCCTGAACACTGCTGCACAAGTTTGATCTTTGCGCCAGTCAGTTTCATGAGGTCGCGACTCTTTAGACCAATGTTCTGAGCACGCAAGTGACAAGGCGTGTGATACGTAACCGTTTCTGGAATGGTGCCCTTGAACTCGGTGTCGAGTGACTTGCCTTCGGTCTTGTGAATCTTGATGAGATATTCGGCAGCGTCGTAGGTGTGTTCAGAAACCAACTTGGCATCTGGACCACCGACGTAATCGACATAGTCTTTCTTCAAGATGTAACTACATGTTGGCTGCGGAACAACGATGTCTTTGCCGGCGCGAACATCTTTCACCAATTCAGAAATGTTCTTTGCTGCAACCTTGGTAAACGTATCCATGTCGCCAGAGTGCAAGTACGGCGCACCACAACAATTAGTAGTGCCGGCGAGCGAGCATGAAATTCCGTTGTGCTCGTACACCTTCACCATGTCGTGCCCAATTCGCGGGTCTTGGTATTCCACAAGACACGTTGGGAATACGGCAACATCACCCTGCGATTTGGTGAGGCGAATTTGTGGACGCTTCTTGAACCAGGTGGTGAAGCGCTGCTTGGCGAACGGCGGAAGCATGCGCACGCTGGAAATGCCCGCTGTCTTTTCGACCACTTTGCGAATAAGCGAGCCTGGCTTGGCACCCATAACCACATTGCTGATTACTCCAGCTTTTGTTGCCACTTTGCCCAGTGCATCGGTGTGCCCCATGACCGCAGTGGTGAGTTTGTCGCGAGCAGAAACCTGGCCATTGGCACGACGCATGGCGTCTGTACGAAG
>CAITUB010000120.1 GCA_903895515.1 uncultured Acidimicrobium sp.
AAACAACAACACGAGCAAAACAGCAATAGCCCGCAATCCTTGGATGTCTGTTCGGAACCCAGAGGTACGCACTACTAAATGTTCCTCACAATGGCAATGCTACAAACGGTGACACTGGTGCACCCGGCAGGACTCGAACCTACAACCTTTTGATCCGTAATCAAATGCTCTATCCATTGAGCTACGAGTGCAAACTACGGCTTCAGTGTAACCGCCTAATTTCCCTGCCAACAACAGCAAATGGCTACTCCCAGGGACCCCAGCCGTTGTTGCGTTGATACATGCGGTACGCGGCAATTGCGTTTAGTCGTGGGTCAAAGAGGTCGCGTGCAGAATTTACGCCAACGTTTGGCAGCCATGTTTTATGCCAGCGGTAATAAATCTGGAACAACCCATAGCAACATCCAGAACCACTGACTGCACCCGGTCGTAATTTGCTTTCACGTTGGGCAATGGCAAGTGCGCGTTCCTCTAACTCATCTGGCCATGCATCACGAATGAATTGAATGACTTCAGCCCGTGTGAAGTTTTGTGCCGGAGGCGCAACTTGTGCGGGTGCGGGTACACACACCGTATTTCCGACCAGCAATTTCGTCGTTTTTTTCGCGTTGTTTAGCGTCAACACTTTGCGCAAATTAGTGTTGTTCTTTTCCGCAATACGCCACCAGGAGTCGCCGCTCTTCACGGTGTACGTTGCGGAACAATTTGCCGCCTGCGCCGATGGCGCGACAGCTCCAAGACTGCACGAAGCAATCACTGCGCAAACGAGGACACGCCTCATGCGATTAACCATGGCGGAGAGGGTGGGATTTGAACCCACGGTCCGGTTTACCCGGACAACGCCTTAGCAGGGCGCCCCATTCGGCCGCTCTGGCACCTCTCCTAGAAAAGCCTTACGAATGAGGTGTTGAGTGTACTGGCGGAACGGGAGGGATTCGAACCCCCGGGCCTATTAAGCCGTCCGCTTTCAAGGCGGATGCGTTTGTCCACTCTGCCACCGTTCCGTTCAGAAACGCTAGCGGGCAATTCGCTCTCTCAGCGCAGTAACCCAGTCATCTGCTTCTTTCCATCTGGCGTCTGCATGTTCGCGCGCCGAATGAGCATGTTCGCCACTTGCGGGGTACGAACCGAGGAATTTCACTGCACCTTGTTTGGCGCGAAGCTCGCGCAACACGTCAGCCATCAATTCGTCTTTCACATGACCGTCTGCATATATAACGAAGCAATAATCGCCAAGTCCGCCGCGCTTTGTTGGTCGTGACAGCAGTTGCGACAAGTTAATGCGACGCGCTGCAAACTCTTGCAAGATAGAAATCAAACTGCCCGGTTCATCCGCGCGCTGAAACACCACAAGCGCTGTGCGATCGTGACCAGTTGGTGAAGGAATGGTGTTCTTGCCAACCAAAATGAATCGCGTTTGATTTCCCGCATGATCGGCAACATTGTCTGCAATAACTTCAAGGCCGTACACCTTTGCTGCATTGCGTGGCGCAATTGCGGCAGTGGTGTTGCCACCACTTTCACTCACAATACGCGCAGCTTCCGCTGTTGAGTTCGCTGCGCGAACATCGGCTTTACCTAAATTGGTGCGCACATACTCGTGACATTGCGCGGTTGCCACAGGAATAGAAAACAGCGTTTCAATTCCTGCAAGCGTTGCGCCTTTTTTCGCCAAAATGCAGTGTTCGATATCAAGCACCACTTCGCGCTGAATTAACAGATCGTGGTCGAACACCAACGCGTCTTGCGTGAAGTTGACCGTGCCTTCAATGGAGTTTTCAATTGGTACGAAACCAAGATCGACTTCACCAGACTCCACAGCATCAAGCACATCGGGGACCGTACGAAAAGGAACCGTTGTTGCCTTGGCCAAATCTGCTTGCGTAAGCAGAGCTTGTTCGGTGAACGTACCCGAAGGCCCGAAGAATCCAATTCGCAGTGTAGAAGTCACGTATTGAGGTTACGCCGTTCGCACATTGGCTCCCGACCTATTTATTGCTTCAACCCAGCACTAGCCTGAAGTCCATGTTCGAATACGTGGCGTTTAATCC
>CAITUB010000121.1 GCA_903895515.1 uncultured Acidimicrobium sp.
ATGAAGAAGCGCTTACGCGAAGGTGCCAAGCTCATCGTTGTTGACCCACGCAAGATTGACTTGGTGAAGACAGCACACATTGAAGCTTCAGGCTTCTTGCAACTTCAGCCAGGCACCAATGTGGCGGTCATCAACTCACTCGCTCACGTCATCGTGACCGAGGGTCTTGCCGATACAAAGTTCATTACCGAGCGTTGCGAACCAACCGAATACGCAATTTGGAGCGAGTTCGTATCTCGCGAGGAAAACAGCCCAGAGGCCATGGAAGCCCACACGGGTGTTCCTGCTGCACAGGTACGCGAAGCAGCACGCTTGTTTGCAACTGGTGGCAACGGCGCAATTTATTACGGCTTAGGCGTTACCGAACACAGCCAAGGCAGCACCATGGTGATGGGCATGGCCAACTTGGCTATGGCTACCGGAAACCTTGGTCGCGATGGTGTTGGTGTGAACCCACTTCGCGGTCAGAACAACGTGCAGGGTTCGTGCGACATGGGATCATTCCCTCACGAACTTCCTGGTTACCGCCACGTAAGTGACGATGCAACACGCACCATGTTCGAACAACTGTGGGGCACGGTCATTCAGTCCGAGCCAGGCTTGCGCATTCCGAACATGTTCGACTCAGCAATTGATGGCAACTTCAAGGGCCTCTTTGTACATGGCGAAGACATCGCCCAGTCCGACCCAAACACCGCACACGTTGAATCTGCACTTTCATCAATGGAATGCGTCATTGTTCAGGACCTCTTCTTAAACGAAACTGCGCGCTTTGCACACGTGTTCTTCCCTGGCACTTCGTTCCTCGAAAAAGATGGAACATTCACCAACGCAGAGCGTCGCATTAACCGCGTGCGCCCAGCAATGAGCCCGCAAACCGGCAAGCACGAATGGCAAATTGTGTGCGAACTGGCCAATGCGCTTGGTCACCCAATGAGTTACAACGAGTCCAGCGAAATCATGGACGAAATTGCTGAACTCACCCCAACGTTTAAGGGCGTATCGTTTGCTCGCCTCGACGAAGAAGGCAGTGTTCAGTGGCCGTGCAACGATGCCAATCCGCACGGAACGCCAATCATGCACAAAGAAAAGTTCGTGCGCGGGCTCGGCAAGTTCACTCCAACTCCATACGTTCCAACCGAAGAGAAGTCGAACCGCAAGTTCCCACTTCTACTCACCACCGGACGCATTCTCAGCCAATACAACGTGGGTGCACAAACCCGACGCACCGCAAACGTTGCATGGCACCCGGAAGACATCCTGGAAATTCACCCAAGCGATGCACAAGAGCGTGGCGTTCGTGACGGCGAGGAAGTAACGATTGCAAGTCGTGTTGGCACCACGGTTCTTCGTGCGCAGGTAACCGAGCGTGTTGCACCAGGCGTGGTCTACACCACGTTCCACTACCCAATCAGTGGCGCAAACGTCATTACCACCGACAACTCCGACTGGGCCACCAACTGTCCTGAATACAAAGTGACTGCAGTGCAAGTGTCACCAGGTCGCAGCGTTGCAACTGCCGAGTTGGATCACCCTGCACATCGCTTAAGCGCACTCGTTCGCATGGCTAACCAAATTGCACGTCAGTTTGTTGCCGACACCAGCTTGGATGCAGTGAAGTCAACCGTTGCTCACCTGGAGCGATTCTGGGAACATGACATGCGTGTGGATCTTGCTCGGGCAGTTGAAGCCGGCAGCATCACGGTTGATGATGTGGTGGTGGAAGCAGTTCGTCGCCTCACCGTTCACGCTTAATTCGTTTCAGCGTTCAACGGCAACGCAACACGATTCAGCACACCGATACCCGCGGTAACCGCGGCCGAGGCAATGAGGGCCGCGCGAACCGAAGTTGACGCTGCGGTGTACCCCCATGCAAATGCCCCAACAGATGTTCCCAACCATGCCATGAGCATGCCGATGGAGGAACCGCGACCACGAAGGTGGTCTGGTAATTGGGCAATAAATGTGGAGAACAACACGTTCATGAGCACCATGAGCGTTGCTCCACAGAGCAGCAATGCAGGTACGGCGGTAACCAGCGTTGCTGATTGAGCAAAGCCAACAGTTGCTACTGCCCATACGAACGAAGCCACCATGGCAAGCACTTCTGCATGCATCTTCTTGCGCAGAATTGGCAATAGCCACACAGCAAGCACCGACCCGACACCAAGCGCGCCAGCCAACATGCCGAACCCGCCTGAACCAACGTTCAACGACTTCTTAGCCACCACAGGCATTACCGAATTCAGCGAAGCTGTTGCGCCAAGCACCAATGCAAGCCTTAATGCAATATTGCGTAATTGTGCAGTGCGCACTACGTGCTTAATTCCATCTCTAATCACGTGATTGATTTTTGAAGCGCTTTCAACTTGAGCAGAAAATGTTGGGAGTTTTCGAACAACAAACAAAATTCCCACGAACGAAACGGCGTTCAATACAAACACTGCGCCTGGGCTAGTGAATGCAATAACCGCACCTGCAAGTGCAGGCCCAACCGACTGCGCAATGTTGCGCGATACCGAATCGAGACCAAATGCTTGAGACAAATATTGTGTGCCAACAAGTTGTGGAGTGAGCGCCATAAACGCCGGTGCCGCAATGGTGAGCGCCACCGATTCAAAGAACGTTCCTGCCAACAGCGTTGTCACTCCAAGATTTCCTGTCATCTCGAGCACGCCCAAAGCTGCAGCAATGGCCAGCGCCAACACTTGCGTGAGGGCAATGAGCCGCCTGCGCTCCACCATGTCGGCAAAGGCACCCGCGTGTAGCGCCAGCGCAAAGCCCGGCACTGCCCAACTGGTCTGCACCAACCCAACAAGTGTGGGCGAATCGGTAAGTGAGGTCATTGCCCAACCAGCAGCAACGATGTGCATGAACGTTCCCACGTTTGAAACTAAGGCCGCGATCCACATGGATCGATAGATCGCGATACGCAAAGGCGACCATGGGCCACTCC
>CAITUB010000122.1 GCA_903895515.1 uncultured Acidimicrobium sp.
AATTGGTGTTTGATGGTGGAAGCATGGTGTTCGACCACCGCGGCGACATGTTGATGCGCGCCGAACAATTTGGCGAGAGTCTGTCGTTCATTGACATCGCAGTAAACGAATCGAAAATTGCCAACGCGGTTTCGGTCGTCGAGATTTCGAAAACTTCACGCGCAAGTGGCGCACAGTGCGAAGGAACAATTGCTCCGAACGCATCCGACATGGAACAAGTATTTGGCGCGCTGGTTCTTGGCACTCGCGATTATGTCCGCAAGAACGGATTCACCGACGTAGTGATTGGACTGTCTGGTGGAATTGACTCGGCGCTGGTTGCTGCAATTGCAGTTGAAGCACTTGGTGCACAACATGTACATGGTGTGTCAATGCCGTCGCGCTATTCAAGCGAAGGCTCGCGTACTGACGCCGCAATTCTGGCAAGCAATCTCGGAATAGACATGCAAACCATTTCCATCGAGCCAGCATTTTCTGCATACCTCGACATGACCGCTGAAAGTTTTGCTGGCAAAGCGGCCGACCTTACAGAAGAAAACTTGCAGAGCAGAGTGCGCGGTACAACGTTGATGGCGTTATCGAACAAGTTTGGCTGGATGGTGTTAACAACGGGCAACAAGAGCGAACTTGCAGTTGGCTACTTCACGTTGTACGGAGACTCAGTGGGTGGATATGCAGTTATTAAAGATCTGCTGAAGACCACGGTGTATGAGTTGTGCCGCTTTGTTAACACGCGCGCAGGTCGCGAAGTTATTCCAGAAGCAGTAATTACCAAGCCGCCATCGGCCGAATTACGTCCAGATCAGCGAGACGACCAGTCGCTACCCGCGTATGAAGTGCTTGATCCAATTTTGGAACTGTATGTAGAGCAAGATCGCACTGCTGCAGAAATTATTGCCCTTGGATTTGATGAAGCATTAGTCCGACGAATTTCGCGCCTTGTAGATACGAATGAATACAAGCGCCGACAGGGCCCACCAGGGGTTCGTGTTTCTTTGAAAGCCTTTGGCAAAGACAGGCGATTGCCAATTACTAACGCGTACCGCGGCTAGCTCTTGGCGTTCACGCGCCGATAATTCGTAATCGTTAGTGCGCCGAGTAAGCCGAATAGTGCGCCCATTAACGCTGGGCCTTTTACGCCGAATGACTCAAATAGATGCGTTGCCACAATGGCCATTACTGCGCGACCAAGTGTTCCTGCACCTAACACCCATCCAAGGCCAGTTCCTGGACTGTTTGGAACGAGTGAAGTTGCCAACGGCAACAGGCTGACAACCGAAAATTCGAAACCGAGGAAGTAGATGAAAACTCCGATGAGTCCGATGATCAAGCTTTTTGATCCGAGGCAGAGGAATATTCCTCCAGGAATGACGAGTAGTGCTCCCAAAGCGATGCTTCGCTCTTTTCCCCACTTATCGGTTTGGCGAGAACTACTCACCGATGCAACAAGTTCAACAAGGCCAAGTGAAAAGCCTGCAACAGCTAGACGAGCAGCACCGAAGTGAAACTCATCTTCAAGCCAAGCACCGAATGTGACAAATAAATTTTGCGCGCTGCACATAATGCAAAACATGGTGAATACCACCAACCATGAATTGCCAGTTACTCGCTGCGGAGTGGTGCTGTGACTTTCATGAAGTACTCGGGTTTCATTAGTCACACGATTGAAAACGACAAACATTGAAACAATGAGACACAAGACAGCAAATGCAAAACCGATTCGCCAGTTGGTGGCTGCGGTGATTAAACCCATGACTGATACACCAACGAGAAGTCCAAGTGCCCATGCAGTTTCAGTAAGGCCAACAATTTTTCCGCGCTGGTTGTACGGAACATGATCGGCAATCCACGCGCCAAGGCCTAAGTCAAAGCTCTGTTTCGTGAGCGCAAGAACTGTTACGCCAACTGCAAAAAATATTGGTGAAGGAGAAACTGCTGCGATGGTGCAACCAACAGCCGAGCCGACAAGACCGAGCACCATGCTGTTTCGATGTGTCAGGCGATCCACGATGCGTCCGGCAAACGGTGAAGCAAAGCCAGATAGTTCGCTGGCAAAAATGGCAAAACCAAGAGTTGAGAGCGAAACATTAAACCCTCGAGCAATGGTGGCGAGGAACAACGGAGCAAAACGATACGCGGCATTGGCCACTAGTCGGGCAATGGTTACCGCTGTGATGTTGCGACGAATTTCTGGATCAAAAGATTCATCAAGCAGTCGATTCAGCATGGTTACAGCGATTCTGTGGTGAGGTCATCGTCGACGAGTGTGACGAGATCTCCAACGCTAATGCGGTTGTTGCGGTGCACATGGAACCAACATCCACCAAGGTTCGGCAAGCGTGGGTTGCTTGCACCAAGCACATGACGAAGTGTGCGAATAACTCCGCTGTGACTAACGATGAGTGCAGTTCCACCTTCGCAACGCTGACCAATATCAATGAATGCCTCTGTCAGTCGTTCGACAATTGCTTCGTCCGACTCAAACCCTTCGGGTTTTGTGCGCGAAGCCAAAAAGCCTGGCCACTGGGCCTCGATTTGCGTGCGAGTTAAACCTTCCCACGGACCAACATGAGTTTCTTGTAGCCGCTCATCGGTTTCTACAGGGCCAACCCCCTGGGCTTCAGAAATGATGTGCGCTGTGCGCAATGCACGAAGCAGTGTGCTCGAAGCGATGTAGTCAAACGTGCCTAATCGTTGTGCGGCTTGTCGTGCCTGCGCAATACCGAGATCACTCAGTTCGATGTCGGCGCGACCTTGCCAGCGCTCTTCAACATTCCATAACGACTGCCCATGACGCACCACAAGCAGACTTGCAATAACGCCGTTAGTAGACACGCCAAGGCAGGGTAGTGGCAAAGGTACGATGAGTTTGTGGCTCAACTGCGATTGTTCGCCTCCGCTCGCGAGGCGGCTGGTTGTGCGCGAGATGTCGTGCCCGGCAACACGGTTTCAGAGGTCATTTCTGAGGCAGTTGCTCGCTTTGGTGCAGATTTCGAGCGCGTACTTGGCACATGTCGTATCTGGGTAAATGGAGAGGTCGCCGAATCGGGCGCACCAGTCAACGACAATGATGAGGTGGCGATTCTTCCTCCTATCTCTGGCGGCGATCAATGAGTAATTTCTCTGACCTCGATCTTGCAGGAATTCGCGCAGCACGAACTGCGCTGCAAGCGCAAGAAGATGCCGTGTCGTTTGTGCGTCGCATGGCACAAGGTCGTCTCGATATTGCGCGCGATGAACAACGTCGTCGTGCAGAAAATTTGCCAACAAGTAATACTGCAACCGATTTGGCCGGAGTGTTCGGGCAAGAGCACGGTGGTGGGTCAGCGCGACCACCGCGTGAAACAAACATTGCCACCGATCATCCGCTCGTTATTGAACTTGAACAGTTGTGTGAACGAGTTGGCTTTGGGTCAATTCGTACTCTCGATGTTGACGGTCTGCAGAGTGCAATCGACGAACTCGGTGCATTTGAAAATGCACGATCTGGCGAGCGCCGATCATTGTTTGATGAAATCGATGCACTGACTGCCGAATTGGTGAAGCGTTACAAAGATGGTGGTGCAAATGTTGATGCACTCCTGAATGACGAAAGCTAATTGTGGCCGCAGACAAACGTTTAGTTGATGTTGGTAATTTCATTCGCCAACAGCGCGAACTTGCACAGCAGTCCATTCGCGATTTGGCAAAGGTTGCTGGAGTTTCGAATCCGTACTTGTCACAAATTGAACGTGGACTGCGTAAGCCTTCTGCCGAAATTTTGCAGCAACTTGCGCGAGCGATGCAGATCTCTGCCGAAACTCTGTACGAACGGGCCGGCATTCTCGACCCCAGCGAAGAACCTCGCTCGGGTGTGGTTGATGCGGTGTCTTCGGATTCCCGTTTAACGACCGAGCAAAAGCAAACGCTGCTGTCGGTCTACCGCAGTTTTGTTGGGGAAAACGCCGAATCAACACCGAGCTGAACTAGGCGAAATATCAGGCCCTGCAGATAGGTTGAATATGTAATGCAACGCGTAGCCGTTCTCTCTATGCATACCTCGCCACTGGCTCAGCCAGGTGTTGGCGATGGTGGTGGCATGAACGTGTACGTGCGCGAACTGGTTTCCTCACTTGCTAGCAGTGGCGTGGAATGCACCACCTATACGCGCAAATGGCGTGATGATCTTCCTGAAGTTATTGAGGTTGAACCAAACCATCGAGTTGTTCATGTGCAAGCGGGCGCAGTTGATTTGCCGAAGGAAGAGTTGCTCAGCGCAGTCGATGAATTCACCGATGGAGTTGCGTGGCATTTGCAACATCGTGGTGGCGCCGACATCGTGCACGCAAACTATTGGCTCTCTGGTCTTGCTGGCCATCGCCTAAAACACGAACTCGATTTGCCTCTTGTGACCACATTCCACACCTTTGCGCGAGTGAAAAGTTTGGGTGGCGATGTGGAGTCGCCAATTCGTGACAAATCTGAACTTGAGATCATCGGTTGTGCGGACGCCATCATGGTCAGTTGCACGGAAGAGCAAGCGCAGTTTCAGTCGTTATATGGAAGTGCCCCTGGAGCAATTGAAGTACTTGCACCGGGCGTAGAGCGCGCATTCTTTTCGCCAGGCGATCGTCGCGGTGCACGTCATGCACTTGGGCTTGGCTCAGGTCCAATGTTGTTGTTCGTCGGCCGAATTCAGCCGTTGAAGGGTCTTGATGTTGCAGTGCGCACGCTTGCTGAACTTGGTCGCAATGATGCGCAACTCATTGTTGTGGGTGGCGCGAGTGGCGTCGAAGGTGAAATTGAACTCGCACGTGTTGAAGCACTCATTCAGGAACTTGGACTTGTTGGTCGCGTAAAGTTTTGCGAGCCGCAACCGCACCATTTGCTGTCCACGTTTTATCGCGCAGCGGATGTGGTGTTGGTTCCTTCGCGCAGTGAAAGTTTTGGACTTGTTGCACTTGAAGCTGCGGCATGTGGCATTCCAGTTGTTGCTACCGCAGTGGGCGGATTAATGAATCTGATCGAAGACGGCAAGACTGGGTTCCTCGTTCCGGGACGAGATGTAGAGGGTTTTGCTCGCTTCACGCGTCGACTGCTTGACGATTCGCTACTCGCAATTTCAATGGGTACGGCGGCTGCGCATCGCGCACAGTCATATTCATGGAAGTCAGCAGCGTTGAAAGCCCGCAGTGTGTACACCGAGTTGCTTGAGCGCGACTTGGTTGCGTGTTCCTAGTGTCCGATTTATTCGACGACGCTGCTCTTGCCCGCATAGAGCGACAAATTGACGAATGGTTGTTGCACGCCAAAGCACATAATGAACTGATTCTTGCGGTTGACCGTTCTACCGATCAGGAAATTCGTTGGTACGTGCGCATGTCTGGCCAGGAAAAGGAGTTCACCACGGTGTGGCTCACGTTGGGTCAGCGCACGCTTCGTTTTGAAACGTACGTGATGCCGGCTCCGGAAGAAAACGCTCAAGTGTTGTATGAGTCTTTGCTTCGTCGCAACGAAAAACTTGTTGGTGCACATTTTTCTATTGGCCAGGAAGATGCGGTATTTCTACGTGGGGAGATTCCGCTCGCAGCATTGAATGAACAAGAGTTAGACCGCCTCATTGGAACCTTGTATTCAACGGTTGAGCAAAGCTTCGGTGCGCTCATTCGCATTGGATTTGCCAGCCGATTTACTGACTAGTCGCACACATCGTTGCGCGTTCGGGTTATTGGCGATCGGAGAAGTCGTCCAATAACTCGAACCACATAAGTCGCTAACCTGACCACATGCAAAAAGAGCCAATCACGTTTGTCGGTGGCGGCAATATGGGCGGCGCAATCATTGAGGGTTTGTTGCGCGCCGGTTGGAAAGCTTCGGATATCTCTGTTGTTGAACTTTCGTTAGAACGTCGCAACGCATTGCAGAAACTGTTCTCAGGTGTTCATACCAGCGAAGCCATTGGCCCGTGCACATCGGCGGTAATCGCAGTGAAACCTGGCGGTGCTGTTGAAACATGTGCGGCACTGAGCAACGCTGGAGCAACACGAATACTTTCCATTGCTGCCGGCGTGAGTGCGTCTGCATTGCAAAATGCTGCTGGTGCACATACTTCGGTTGTGCGTGCAATGCCGAATACCCCTGCGCTCATTGGCGAAGGAATGGCTGGAATTTGTGCGACGGAATCCACTTCAGAAGAAGTGCTGCAGTGGGCCGAGTCAATTCTTGGCGCTGTTGGAAAAGTTGTTCGAGTTCCTGAAAGCCTCATCGATGCAGTTACCGCAATTTCAGGATCTGGGCCTGCTTATATTTTCCTAGTTGCCGAAGCGCTCACCAGTGCAGCGGTTGAGCAGGGTCTGTCCGCCGAAGTTGCCAACACCTTGGTTCGCCAACTGTTTGTTGGATCGGCGCAATTGCTCAGTCAGTCACCTGAAAGTCCTGAACAGTTGCGCGCAAATGTCACTTCACCAAATGGAGTGACGGCTGCAGCGATTGCCACACTTGAAGCCGCAGGCCTGCGCGATGCCATTTCACAGACAGTGAAATCGGCGGTACAACGCAGCCGTGAGATGGGCAAGTAGTCGCTAGGGTATGCCCTAGGTCACGAACTCCGGACGGGGTTACCCCCCAACCGGGAGTCGCGCTCGAAAGAGTGCGCCGTTTGGACCGGTGCCGTCGGGGGGTTGGCACCGGTCCATTCGTTTTTTCTTGAACACACCATGACACACCGCTTCAATCACATTTCGTTCCTCACTGACTACGGAACTCGAGATGAATTTGTTGGAATTGTGAAATGTGTTGTTGCAGATATTGCTCCACATGTGCAAGTGATCGACATCACGCACGACATTCCGGCGTTCGATGTTCGTGCAGGAGCACTTGCACTAGCGAGAGCAGTTGCATACGTTCCAAAAGGCGTGGTGTTGGCGGTTGTTGACCCAGGTGTTGGCACTGCGCGACGCTCCATTGCAGTCAGTGTTTCTGGTGGTGAAGGTGTGTTTATCGGGCCAGATAATGGCCTTTTGGCAACCGGTGTAGCGCTAGCTGGTGGTGCTGAATTTGCTGTGGAACTGACAAATACGAAGTATCACTTACCTTCCCCAGGAACCACGTTTGCTGGTCGCGATATTTTCGCATCGGTTGCTGCACACATTTGTAACGGAGTTGAACTAAGCGAACTTGGTAACGAAATTGATACCGCATCGATTCTTCCGGGAATCATTCCAATCACACGCGAAGAAAACGGCCAGATTGTTGGCGAAGTGACGTGGGTAGATCATTTTGGAAACTGCCAACTCAACATCGGACCAGAAGACATTGCACAATGGGGCTCTCCAGTGCGCGTTTCCATCGGCAATGCAGATTCGCCGAATCACGTTGTTCGCTCTGTGCCTGTAGTGAATAACTTCTCCGAAATCGGTGGAGGTCTTGGACTCGTTATCGATAGTTATGGCATGTTGGCATTGTGTACAGACCGCGGCTCTGCGGCTGCCGAATTAGACCTTGGACCAACAAACTTGGTGGCTATCAGCCAGGACCCCAATGCTGGTGGCGGAGTAAGCACCACGGTGCGTTTGGGTTCCAAACCAAACTGAAGTTGCAAATAGGCGTAAAGTCGTGTCATGCGCCCAGCGACCACATTGGCAATTGCATTGCTGCTCATTTCAATTTTTACTGCTGGAATTCTTTCACTTAGGTAATGAGATTTAGCAGTTTGATGAGGCGCTCGTGAATCTTGCAGAAATCATCGAGCAACATCCAGCAGACAACGTTGCACTGATCAGTAGGGGTCGTCCGACTACGTACGGAGAATTACGGCGACAAGTAGCAAGTCTGCGCGGCGTACTTGCCGAGAACGGTGTTGAGCGCGGCGATCGTGTTGCAATCTTGTGCGGAAACAGCAGGTACTTCGTACTCGCTTATTTAGCAACACTTGGTGTGGGTGGAATTGCAGTACCGCTCAACATCATGAGCCCTGCATCTGAAATACAGCGCGAGTTGGACACGATTCAACCGCGCATGGTGTTTGTGGAGCCAGCAGCAATGACTGCTTGGAGCAACATTGATCGTTCATCACTTACCGAACTGCGTGCAGTGATTGCCACAGAAGGCCACGACATTGCTGGTGCCATCACGTTGACCGAATCACTGATGCATTCCCCTGTACCGATTCTGAACATGTCGCCAACTGAAGTTGCGGCATTCATTTTTACAAGTGGAACTGCAGGTTCGCCAAAAGCCGCAATGCTCACGCACAACAACTTGCATTCAAACCTTGTGCAACTCTCGGCCGAAAACGTGTTGCACAGCAGCGATGTGGTGTACGGAGTGTTGCCGTTGTTCCATATTTTCGGACTCAATGTGGTGCTGGGGTACACCCTGTTTGCAGGTGCAAGTGTGGTGTTAGTACAGCGCTTCGATCCGTCAACTGCGCTTGAAACATTTGCAGAGCGCGGAGTAACGGTGGTTCCTGGTGCGCCGCAAGTGTGGTCTGCGCTCGCGCAAATGCCTAGTAATGAATGCGTAGTGCTTTCGAAGTTGCGTGTTGCCTTAACAGGAGCGGCAAAAATGCCCGAGCACGTGACGGTGCAATTGAAGGAGCAATACGGACTTGTTGTGCATGAGGGCTACGGACTCACCGAGTCCTCGCCGGTGGTAACCACATCGGTAAATGGCAGCCACAAGGTTGGATCAATTGGGAAACCATTGCAGGGCGTGTCAATTCGTTTAGTTGATGAACACGGTGATGATGCTGAAGAAGGAGACTCGGGAGAAATTTGGGTGCACGGCGAGAATGTTTTCGCTGGGTATTACAACGATCACGAGGCGACAGACCGAGTACTGACTTCAGATGGTTGGTTACGTACAGGCGATATTGCAGTGCGGGATGCAGATGGAGATCTCTTCCTTGTCGATCGCTTGAAGGACCTCATCATCGTGAGTGGGTTCAATGTGTATCCAGCAGAAGTTGAGCAAGTGCTGCTGGCGCATTCAGCAATTGATCAGGCAGCAGTGGTTGGTGTTTCGCATCCGCACACGGGCGAAGCAGTACGGGCATATGTTGTGCTGCACAAGGGCGTACACCTGGATGAAGAATCAATTATTGAGCACTGCCAAAAGCAGTTAGCGCGCTACAAGTGCCCATCAAAAGTATTAATCGTGCAGTCACTGCCAACTGGCAGCACGGGCAAGGTACTGCGTCGCGCGCTGCGTTGATTTTGCTCGTGTTGAATTGCTGGCAACGAGAAAACCAAAAAACAAAATTGACACCCCAATCAACAAGGTGATGGCAAATGCTCGGTCTTGACCGAACCGGCCAGCCAGTGTTCCACTTGCCGAGAGCACCAATGTTCCCACTGCAATCAAGATGTTTCCAGCGGCTAAACGTCCAGCTGAAAACACCGCGCGTTTAGCTCCGGTTGACAGCGCAGGATTCTTTTTCCGAAGCACGCGCCATGCAGACCACAACGCTCCAAAAATGATGACGAGTGCAGGTACTCCAGATCCAACTGCAGCAAGGATGCGCGGGGCAACACCAAAGACTTCTTTACCTGTAGGGAATTGATCGGCAACGATGTCAACTTTGGTTTGTGCAACAAGAACGATTCCAGTTGCCAAGCCCGACATATAGATGAGGAATTGTCGAACGCGATTTCCAAGCTGCTGCCCGCCAAGTAGGTACAAAGTGCCAAGAGACAGCCATGAAACATTGAGCACCGCGCCAGTAAGAAAGAACATTCTGAATACGAAGAGGTTCCAGCCCGTACTTTCTGCCCACCATAAACATGCAGAGCCGATTGCAAACAGCCCCATTGCAATCGTCCAAGCAAGTTCGTGTGGTTGACGGCGTTTGATCCAACGATCGGCAGTGCTCAGTGTGAAAGCGGTCGCTATGAGGGTTGCCGTTCCTGCGAGGGCGCTGTTTAGCCCTCCTAAGGCGAAAACAACGGTTGCGCTCATCACCGCAGACTAGTTGGACTTCGTGAATTCATGCACGAACGCCTACATTTGTGGCGTGGCCGACACTGCCCAAACCTCATCCCCCGCAAGGCGCAGAATTCCTGATGCTGCTGTTGCGCGTCTGCCTGTCTACCTCCAGATTTTGAACACCCTGATTGTCGGCGGAACTGCGCGGTTATCGAGCGACCAACTTGCAGCTCTGGCTGGCGTCAATGCGGCAAAGGTGCGCAAAGACTTGTCGTATTTGGGAAGTTATGGCACACGGGGAGTTGGCTACGACGTTGCCTACTTGGTGTACCAAATTAAGCGCGAACTTGGCCAACACCATGAATGGAAAGTAGTAGTTGTTGGGGCAGGCAACCTTGGCAACGCACTCGCCAATTACAACGGATTCTCCACCCGCGGTTTTCCAGTTGCCGGAGTGGTGGACATCGACTCAACAAAGGTTGGCAAAAAAGTTGCGGGCGTGATCGTGCGCCATGTGGACGACTTACCCGCCATTGTGCGCGAAGAGTCGGTGAGCATCGGCGTCATTTCCACTCCGCCGGCATCGGCTCAGCACGCAGCAGACCTCTTGGTCAACGCTGGCATTCGTTCGATATTGAATTTTGCTTCGGTGATCTTGAACGTTCCAGAAAATATCTCAGTTCGCAGTGTGGACCTTGGCGTTGAATTGCAGATCCTTGGTTATTACGAGCAACTCAGCCGCGAAGATAAGCCCGCCACAAAGACAAAGCGCGAAGTGGCTGCAATATGTCAATAGTTGTGCTTGGCATTAACCATAAATCGGCACCACTTGACGTAATTGAACGTGTGAGCATTTCTGATGATGCGCTTGCAAAATCGTTGCACGAACTGGTGTCGCGTGATCACGTTCGTGAGACGGTTGTTCTCTCCACGTGCAATCGCACCGAAGTGTACGTAATTGCCGAAAAATTTCATGGCGCATTTGCAGATGTACGAGATTTCTTTTGCGAGATTTCCGGCTTGTCAGTCGAACAGCTTCAACCTCATTTTTACAGCCAACACGATGATGCAGCAGTCAGTCATCTCTTCGAAGTTGCATCCGGACTTGATTCCGCAGTGCTTGGTGAAACCGAAATACTTGGCCAAGTACGGAATGCGTGGGACAAAGCACGTACTGAAACCACCGCGCGAACTTCGTTAAACATGTTGTTCCGTCATGCGCTTGAAGTTGGCAAACGTGCGCGAACTGAAACGTCAATTAGCCGTTCAACAGCATCGGTTTCGCATGCTGCTGTAGAAATGGCGACTGACATTTTGGGAACAATGTCTGGTCGTCGCGTATTGGTTATTGGAGCGGGCGACATGGGAGCAGGAATTGCGCGAGCCCTCAGCAGCGCAGGATCACAGAGCGTTACGGTGATGAATCGAAGTAGTGAACGTGCACACCAACTTGCAGAATCAGTTGGCGCAGTTGTCAGCCATATCGATGAGCTGCACAATGCGATTGGCAATGCAGACGTTGTGTTGACCTGCACGGGTGCGGGTGAAGCAATTATTTCGGTTGACGATGTACGTAAGGCGCGAGAGCACGCGAATGGCTCTCCATTGTTGATAGTTGATATCGCAGTTCCACGCGACGTTGAGCACGAGGTCGGTGAATTGCCAGGCATCACGCTGCGTGACTTGCATGACCTTCGGGACTGGGCGCAAACTGGAATAGATGCACGTCAGCAGGAAGCCGAAGAAGTTCGACGAATTGTGGGAGAAGAAGTGGAACGTTTCGGACAAGATGTGAAAGCTCGTCAGGCTGCTCCACTTATTGCTGAGCTGCACGAAAGAGCTGAGTTAATTAGATCTGCAGAAATTGAGCGCTATGCATCGCGGCTTTCTGGTCTTTCCACTGAACAGCACGATGCTGTTGATGCTTTGAGTAAAGCAGTTGTTGCCAAGTTGCTACACAGCCCTTCTTTGCAACTGAAGCACAGCGCAGGCACACCACAAGGTGAACGCATCGCCGCAGCGTTTCGCGATTTATTTGACATCGAATGATCCGACTCGCCACGCGTTCTAGCGCACAGGCGCGAACACAGGCAGAAGTTGTTGCGCAATCGATTACAGCAACTACAGGGCGAGCAGTTGAGCTGGTGTTTGTTGAAACTCTTGGCGATCAAAACAAAGATCAACCACTTCACCAAATTGGAGGTCAGGGCATTTTTGTGAAGGAAGTACAGCAAGCAGTGCTTCGCGGAGACGCAGACATTGCCGTTCATTCTGCGAAGGATCTTCCATCACAACATGCAGAAGGATTAGTGATTGGGGCGTGGTGTGAACGGCGAGATGCACGCGATGCATTGGTAGGCAAGTCGCTGAATGAACTTGAAATAGGTGCAACAGTTGCCACTGGGTCGGTGCGGCGCAGGGCGCAATTGCTCACCGTTAGACCGGACCTGCAATTTGTGGAGTTGCGCGGCAATATTCACACTCGCTTAGAGAAAATTCCCGAGAATGGCTCGATTGTGATGGCGATTGCAGCATTGCAAGTACTCGGGCTAACAAGCCGCGTTGCACAAGAACTTCCCACCTCAGAATTTGTTCCAATGGTTGGGCAGGGTTGTGTTGCTGTTGAGTGCCGAGAAGGCGACAGAGAAATACTTTCGGCCATTGCGAGCATTGATCATGCACGAACTCGTTATGCCGTAGAAATTGAGCGGGCATTTCTTGCCGAACTTGGCGCAGGTTGTTCAATGCCAGTTGGCGCATACGTCAATGCCGAGCACGTACTGTCAACGTTTATGGCAACTGGCCCAACGAATTCCGATCGGCATGTGAAGTTCGTCGAGTCTGTGCCAACAACTGGCGCACATGATTTTGCTCGCGAGCTTGCGCAAAAATCGCAATCAGCATTGGCATGACCAACAATACGTTTTCAGGAAAGCGCATTGTCATTACGCGACCGCGAGGGCAGTCAAAAGATTTACAACGCACGATTGAAGACAGTGGCGCGGTGTGCGTGGTTATTCCACTCATCGAGATCGCACAACCAGACGATGAAGGTTTTGCATTTGAGCAAGCAATGCGTAACTTGAGTGACTATGAATGGGTGGTGTGCACGTCGGCTAATGGCGCGTCGCGCGTTGCGCCGTATTTATCGCACAGTGCGTCTGGGCCACGACTTGCTGCTGTAGGAAGTGCAACGGCGCTTGCATTTACACATGATGTGGAGTTTGTTCCGCCCGTAGCAACTGGGGCTTCGCTCGCAAAAGAGTTTCCCGTGACTTCTGGAAAAATACTGGTCGTTCAAGCTCAAGAAACCAGTGGCGATGTAGTGCGCATTTTGCGCGACCGCAACATGGATGTTGACGAAGTTGCCGCGTACAAGACAGTGCATTGTGTTCTCACAGATTTACAAGTTGGCGAAATTCGATCTGCTGACGCAGTAGTGGTTGCATCTGGTTCCGCTGTGCGGTCGTGGTGCGAACAGGCTGGTCCAGAAATGAATGGAAAAGTTGTTGCAATTGGAGAGCCGACACACCGAGTTGCCGCTGAATGCGGAATGACGATTAGTGCCGTTGCACGTGAAGCCTCAACCCCAGGGGTTGTTGCCGCGCTTGCTGGCGTATTCGCGTAACTGACCCCCTAGCCTTACTGGCATGGCGTTTCCGCAATCTCGACCCCGTCGTCTTCGTCAAAGCCCAGCACTGCGAGAACTCGTTGCTGAAGTTCGTCTTGGGGTTTCCGATGTAGTTGCACCGCTATTTGTGCGTGAAGGTATTACTGCGCCACAGCCAATTTCATCGTTGTCTGGCGTCATGCAACACACGCTGAAGTCGCTGAAAGAAGAAGTTCGGACGCTTGCCGACCTGGGAGTGCCTGGAGTCATTTTGTTTGGAGTTCCTGCAGTCAAGGACGAAGTTGGATCAGGCGCCTTTGATCCCAATGGAATCGTGCAGGTTGCACTGCGTGAATTGCACGAAGAATTAGGCAATCGCATCGTGTTGATGGCCGACTTGTGTGTTGATGAGTACACATCGCACGGACATTGCGGAGTTCTGAATGCAGCAGGGGATGTTGATAATGATGCGACGCTCGAGATTTATTGCAAAGCCGCATTGGCTCAGGCACAAGCCGGCGCTCAAGTAGTTGCGCCAAGCGGAATGATGGACGGACAAGTTGGGGCCATTCGTGCAGCGCTTGACGGCGCCGGTTTTCACGACACCGCGATCATGGCTTATTCCGCAAAGTATGCCTCAGGTTTGTATGGTCCATTCCGCGATGCGGTAGATGTGCAAATTGCTGGTGGCGGTAATCGCAAGGGTTACCAACAAGATTGGCGCAATGCTCGCGAAGCACTTCGTGAAGTTGCAGCCGACATTGAGCAAGGCGCTGACATTGTGATGGTAAAACCTGCCATGAGTTACCTCGATGTCATTGCTGCAGTGAGTCAGCGTGTTGATGTTCCGGTTGCCGCGTATCACGTAAGTGGCGAATACGCCATGATCAAAGCTGCTGCTGCAAATGGCTGGATCGATCACGACACTGTTGCAGTCGAGCAATTGACTGCAGTGAAGCGAGCTGGCGCAGACATTATTTTGACGTATTTCGCGCGTTGGTTCGCCGAAACCCAACAATAGGAGTCGCAATGACTATCCCGTTTTGTGATCCATCTCTCTGTGTGTCTGCAGGTTGCAGCGCAACTGTGTGCACCGGCAAAGCAATTGCATCAAACCACACTTTTTTTGAGCGTTCAGCCAATGTCATTCCTGGTGGTGTGAACTCTTCTATTCGTGCATTCAAATCTGTTGGCGGTGAGCCGTACATCGTTGCTCGCGGCGAAGGCGCACACATTGTTGATGTCGAGGGCAATCGCTACATCGACTTGGTGCAAAGTTATGGCGCAGTAATTTTGGGTCACGCGCATCCGGCAATTACTGCTGCATTGATTGAAGCCGCTGGCGACGGAACGTCCTTTGGCGCACCAACGCCGCGCGAAATGAAATTGGCAGAAGCAATCCGCGAACGAGTGCCAAGTTGCGAACGTGTTCGACTCATGAACAGCGGTACCGAGGCGACAAGTACTGCAGTACGTCTTGCTCGCGGAGCAACTGGCCGAAAGCGAATCATTACGTTTTACGGAAACTTTCACGGCGCAACCGATGCGTTGCTTGCAGCAGGTGGAAGCGGAATCGCAACGCTAGGAATTCCTGGAACAGCAGGTGTTCCAGAAGAAGCAGTTGCCAACACATTGGTGGTTCCGTACAACGTGGTTCCAGAAATTGGTAACGATGTTGCAGCAGTTATTGTTGAGCCAGTAGCTGCGAACATGGGCGTTGTTGCGCCAGCACCTGGTTTCTTGGAAGGTCTACG
>CAITUB010000123.1 GCA_903895515.1 uncultured Acidimicrobium sp.
ACGCGCGCCTTCCGAAAGCGGGCTTGGTCCGCCAGCGTCGCCTTTTTCGCGTGTAATTGGCGGAAAAATAATTGGCTCAAACAACACCAGTGCGCGAAACAATTCGGGCTGACGCAATGCGGCCATCACCAACGCAGCGCCACCCATGCTGTGGCCAAATGCAATTGATGGTCCGTTGTCGCGCGCAACATGTTGAGCAACTACTTGTGCGTCGTCGCCATACCCATCCCATGTCACGTTCCAATCGTGGGGAAGCGTTGCGTCTCCGTAGCCGCGGTAGTCAAACGAATAACAATGTGCTTTGTCGGCAAGCAACGCGGCAGTGCTATTGAAGCAGCGACCATGAAACCCTGTTGCGTGCGAAAACAACACGCTGCCAAGCGCTGAACTTGGTGCGTAGTCGTAAATAGGAATGTCCACGCCATCGCTAGATGCAACGTGGGCAGTGATCACAGTGGTGCGATCGTGTTACTTCAAGTACGGAAGGAACATTGAAGTTTCCTCGCCGATGTTGGCAGGAACTTTGTATCCCTCTTCGTTACGAATTTGGGTGAAGTTGTCGCGCACATCTTCCATGGTGAGGTTTGCGTTGTGGTAACCCTCGGTCTCGGCAATGAACACACGCGCAACACGTCCGCCACCAACGCTGTACACCTCGCCGCTAACTGGGCACTCATCGTGGGCTAGGTACGCAACGATTGGCGAAATAAGTCCAGGCTGCAACTTCTCGGCCATGGCACCGCTGAACAAACTCTCGGTCATGCGGGTAAGTGCAAGTGGGGCAATGGCGTTTGCCTTGATGTTGTACTTCGCACCTTCAACTGCAAGCACGCGCGTGAAACCAACGAGTCCCATTTTTGCAGCGCCGTAATTGGTTTGACCAAAGTTGCCAAATATTCCGGCTGCCGATGATGTGGAAACAATGCGTCCGTAACCCTGCTCGCGCATCAACACGAATGCTGGTTGTGTTACGTGGAATGCACCTTTCAAGTGCACGTCAAACACGGGGTTCATCAACGATGGGTCCATGTTGTGAAAGCTCTTGTCGCGCAAAATTCCTGCGTTGTTAATCACGATGTCTACGCGACCGAATGCTTTCACTGCGCCAGCAACAATCGCTTCGCCGCCTTCAGGAGTTGACACGCTGTTGGTGTCGGCAACTGCTTCGCCGCCAAGCGAGATAATTTCGTCCACAACTTTTTGTGCAGCACCCTTGTCGCTACCACTGCCATCCAATGCGCCGCCTAAGTCGTTCACCACCACGAGTGCCCCACGTGCAGCCATCAATAAGGCGTGCTGGCGTCCGAGGCCACCGCCTGCACCCGTAATAATGGCTACTTTGCCGTCATATCCAAGATCTGCAGTGTTCATCTAGGGGCTCCCTTGTGCTCGATTTGCACCAAGACTAGTTTCTGCGACATGACTATTGACATTCGAGACATTGCAGGAATCGTGCGCACGCATGCCGCAAGCCAGCCAAACAACGTGGCGCTCGTTCAAGGTGACCGCACACAAACGTGGGGGCAGTTGTATGCACGTGCATGCAAGGTGGCTAATGCACTGAAAGATGCCGGGGTTGGCCCACAAGATCGAGTGGCTTTTTTAGATAAGAACGGCATCGACCATTTCGAAGTGTTTTATGCGTGTGCATTGCTGAACGCGGTAAGCGTGGACATCAACTGGCG